>JAYWCV010000063.1:0-2479 GCA_043780275.1 Chitinophagaceae bacterium | reverse complement strand
TTGAAAATGGAAGGTTCGGCACATAACCCCATTGCAACGGTTTTATTCGATAAAAACGGAGAAAAAAAAATCATGCTGAATTATGCAAAGCTGAGGATTATAGGTTCAGGCAATTAAATACAAATTTTCGAATATTTACGATGATGCTGTTTAATAAAATAGTTGGGATGCTATTAATTCCTTCAACCCGGTAATTAACCCCAGTAAACCTAATGTGATGGGTGTCAGTTTGTAGCTTCTATGTTTCAGTTATCCAACCGGATCCTTTTTCCGAAACGAATTATTTTGTATGCTAAAATTGGCGATTAATAATAGCTAAAACCTGATTGACATTCTCCTGTAATTTCTTCACTTATCTCATTTCGTTTTTCTTCTTCGGCCTGAATGATTGCTTTGATCATTAAACCTTTAAGCTATTTAATAGACTGATTAATAATGTTTTATATAAGTAATTTTGATATGAATTAATTTTTTTGGCACGATTTTTATAGTATTGGACAAGTATAATTCTAAACCTCAAAAAACGAAAATTATGAAAAAGTTATCATTATTAGCCGCCGCAACTTTTGTTGTATCTATTGGGTTTTCACAGATATCTACCAGAACTGTAGTTAATTCTTCTACTTCAGCTACAGTAAATGCCGCAAAAGCCACAACCACCACTTCAGCAAAAGCCGATGCAGCAGCTTCAAAAGCAGCCAATACATCAGCATCAGCAAAAGGAAAGATTGATGCCAGAACTGATAAAACCGCAGATGCTGCAAGCCAAACAAAGGGAAGTGTTAAAAAAAGTGCAAATGTTTCAACTGAAACAGGCATTGAAGCCAGAAGCAATAATGCAGCCGATGCAAGAACCAAAAGTGGTAATGCAAATGCAGGTGCTGATGCAAACGCAAATACTAAAGCCGGTGCAACTGTAAATGGTGAAGCCATGATTGACCATGCAGAACAAAATGCTGAAAATGTAAAAAGTAAATCAGAAACAAAAGCACAGGCATCGACTGAATCTGGATTGAAGGCCAAGACGAAAGCTGAAAAAAATGCTGAAAAGAATATAGAAAAAACCAATAAAGCTGAAGTGAAGACCGAAGCAAAAACAGAAACCCGGGTGAAGGCTAAAACTGGTAACCAGTAAACAATATCCTGAACCATCCATCGCAGGGATGGATGGTTCTTTTTTTAGCACCCTTTTTACTCACAAAATTGAAAACCATGTCTAACTTAAAATATTCGGGAATAATTGTGTTTATATTCCTTTTAACAACAACTTTATCCTTCGGACAGGAACAGTCAATTGAAGGCAAATCGAAAAATCAATTCAAGATAAGTGCAAACTATAATTCCGGTTTGAACTATTATGGAAGAACAGACAGTTTGCGGAGCAGTGGCTTTTTTCCCATGGCGGAACTATGGTTCAACAAGAATGTATATGTAAATGCGGCTCCGGTTTTTGTTAATAACAGCAGCAATTCATTTGAGTATGCCGGTACGGTGGCCACACTTGGTTTTCTTTCGGTAACAGATGAGTGGATCAGCAGTATAACATTGATGAAGCCATTTTATAAGACCAATGAATTGGTCCAGTCAGCTTTGAAGGCTCAGACAGCTTTGAATTTCACGAAACGCAACGATGTGATAAACGTTGGTTTTGGTGCTGATTTCAAATTCAGTGACAAAGTGGATTATGGAGCCATGTTAGGATTGGATCATGCCTTTATAATTCCATTTTCCGGCGAAAAATCATTGATCATTAATCCAACGGCAACGGCAAATGCCGGTACACAACAGTTTTCATATACTCATTATAAGCAGAGTTCCTTCTTAGGTCTACCCGGTCCTAGACAAGAGGTTTCAGAAAGTGTGAAAAAATTTAATGTCCTTTCTTACGAATTTTCCATGCCGGTTATTTTAACATCGGGCAAATTACAGTTGATGGTTTCGCCAGCATATGTAATTCCACAAAACCTGATACAGGTTACCGGAAGACCGGATTTATCAGAGCGGGGCAAGGACATGTTTTACAGCA
This sequence comes from Chitinophagaceae bacterium, assembly GCA_043780275.1. Lineage (GTDB taxonomy): Bacteria > Bacteroidota > Bacteroidia > Chitinophagales > Chitinophagaceae > MGR-bin208. The sequence continues at coordinate 453 of JAYWCV010000063.1, read as the reverse complement.
CGTTGACAGCCAAAATAACGCTTTAAAAAAGTTGATTAGTGGTCGGGATATGGGGGGATGGATTTATTCATTCCCCCTTTAATGCTGCCTGTGTTTTTTTTTCACTACCGATAAAAATTTGTTTTTCATCAATAACAACCGGTCTTTTTAAAAATGTATATTCAGTCAAAATCAAATTTCTGATTTCCTTTTCGGTCAATGCCTTGTCTTTCAACCCCAATTCCTTGTATTTAATGGCCCTTCGGCTGAACAATGACTCGTATGTTCCGGCCAATTTTTTCAATTCGTCCAGTTGTATTGCAGATATGTGGTTGGTTTTAATGTCTTGCATTTCAAAACCCTTTTTCTCCAATCCGTTTTCCTTTAATATACGCTGACAGGTAGAACAACTACTGAGGAAATATATTTTTTTCATAAAATACCGTTATAAAATGTTCATGCAAAACTAGATTC
>JAYWCV010000062.1:0-3662 GCA_043780275.1 Chitinophagaceae bacterium | reverse complement strand
ACATTGATACCGATCATACCTGCACTGGCCCGGTCAATGATATAACGGGCCATGGCTCCATTTTGTGTAAAAACCGATGCTGCATTACCGTAAGGATTTGCATTTTCAATGGCCAAAGCCTCGTCCACGGTATTGGTACGCATGATGGAAATAACCGGTCCGAATATCTCTTCTTTTGCCACACTCATTTCAGGGGTTACATAATCTATAACGGTAGGGCCCACATATGTTCCGTTTTCTTTTCCGGTAACTTTTGCATTTCTACCATCAACCAATATTTTAGCACCATCTTTTTCTGCTTCGCTGATATAACGTTCAATTTTTTCCTGCGATGCTTTATTAATTACAGCTCCCAGGTTTTCTCCGGGTATAATTTTTCTTGCTTCTTCACAAATTTTTTCAATGATGGCGTCTACATTTCCAACTGCAATCATAGCAGCCGCAGCCATGCAACGCTGACCGGCACAACCACTCATGGATGCAGCTACATTTTGTGCAGTCATACCCGGTATAGCATCTGGCAAAACCATTAAATGATTTTTTGCACCACCCAATGCAAGGCATCTTTTATAATTTGATGTTGCCCGCTGATAAACAATCTTGGCCACTTTTGTAGAACCTACAAATGAAACTGCCTCAATTTGTGGATGATCACAAATGGCTTCTACAATTTCCACATCACCATGTACAATATTAAAAACACCATCAGGTAATCCGGCTTCTTTTAAAAGTTCTGCTAATTTGCCGCAACTCAATGGAACTTTTTCAGATGGCTTCATGATCATACAATTGCCCAAAGCAATGGCATTTGGTAAGGTCCAGTTGGGAACCATGAAAGGGAAATTAAACGGAACTATGGATGCTACTACACCCAGAGCCACATGTTCAGTTCTGCATTCCACACCACGACTTACTTCCAGCACTTCGCCGGTAACCAGCTGTGGTAATGATGTGGCAAATTCAGTCAGCTCAATGGATTTTTCTATTTCGGCTACCGATTCGCTGTAGGTTTTACCATTTTCTTCACTGCACAGTTCGGCCAGTTCTTTTAAATGTTTTTCCAGTAATGTTTTATATCGAAAGAAAACCTGGACCCTTTCTTTAATTGGTGTTTTGCTCCAGGCAGGAAAAGCGGCATTAGCTGCTTTTACGGCATCGTCTAAATCTTTTGAAGAGGACATTGGAACCGTAGAAAGTAAGTTCCCATCCAACGGAGAAATGACCTCCAGTGTTTTGGAAGTGGATGCGTTTACAAATTGTCCGTTGATATAATTCTGTATTGGACTGTATTTCATAAAAATTGATTTAATGCAAATATTGCAGATTATTCGTGCAAAAAATAAAAATAAATCATTTTTGCATTTATTCACAACAATTATTTATAATTTAAGGCCTGATTCACCAAAAGATTAATTGACACTTATGAGCCGACCAGCCAATAACGGAACCCTTGATGAAATGGATTTTTCCATACTCTCTTTTTTGCAGGAAGATGGACGGATGTCGTTTACCGTCATTGCAGAAAAATTGAAAGTATCAGTAGGAACTATCCGGACCCGATTGAATAAATTGATTGAGGATGGAACAGTGAATATTATCGGACGGGTAAATCCGGATAAAGTAGGCTTCCGATCCTATGCCCATATTGCTGTTTTTGTTCGTCCGGCTACATTAAAAGAAAAAGTAGCACAGGCTATCTCCAAATTTCCTGAAGTGAGTTTTTTAGCCATGACTTCTGGCGACTATGACCTGGAAGTAGATGCCATGTGCAGAGACAATGAACACCTGGTTGACTTTGTCAACGAAATATCCAAGATTGAAGGGGTATATCAAACTAAAACAACCTTGTATTTCAAGGTGTATAAATTTGCGCAACCCGACTTGAATTTGTTAAAATAGTTATTGAATTATTTCCTGATCTTTTTCCTCTCTTTCACAATTTTCTTCATGAACCTCATCCTCTTCGGACTCAATCAGGTGACTGATAAATGAAGCAAACATCGAAACAATTTCATCTTTGTGGTTTGCAAGCAAATGTGATGAGAAATTTTTTGCTGCCTGCGGAATGGCAATCCGGCCAACCCAGTTTTTTTTATTGAGTCCGCTAACGTCGACCAATAGGTCAATCAATATATCAGAAGCAGTAGTGAGTAAAAGTGCTTTTGAATTATAGGTTGCAAATTTACCCACTGTATTTACCATATTGATTGCCGGAAATATTTTGTCCTCTATTTCTTTTACCTCTATCCTGAATAATTCCTTTTGGGCATCCAATAATAATTCGAGATTTTCCCTTTCGCTCAGTAAGTCCTTATATGTTCTTATTTTTTTAGTCATACAAGATTCTTACAATAAGGTTTCTTAAAAATGGCAAAAGAATCTTTTTTCTAAACAGCAATAATATGATTACAAGGATAAAATACATTCCGCCAACCAGTAAAAATCCATAAATGCGGTTGTGCAAAATATCGCCCAGCCAAAAACCTAAACCAATACTTAAAAAGAGAATGGTCAAAACCACAAAAAAAGTCAGTATCAAACCGGCAATTAATACGGCACTTCGTTGTACTATTTTTTGAGTGATTTTAGCTGATGTGAGTTTGAACAGCGTATCGATATAATCTTTTGCCTGAGAAGAAATTCTCTCTGCTTTTGTTTTCAGATCTTCCATAAGTTTTTAAAAAAAGCAGGTGCTTGCACCTGCTTAACTAATTAGTTTACGCTTTCTTTCATTTTGCTTATAGTAGACTCTACTTTTGATTTGATGCTGCCTTCACCTTTTGAAATCAAATCACCTAACTGGTCAACAAAATCATTTGTTTTTGTTTTAATTTTTTGACGGAGATCCTTTCCTTTTTCAGGAGCAATTAAAAGGCCAACAACTAATCCGGCAGCAGCCGCACCCAATAAGCCTAAAGCGATTTTAGAACTTTTGTTCATACATATTTTGTTTTATAGATTAGAAAATAAGGATACTTAATTTTTACCAAGCTTAAAAAAGCACTGTTTTAAACCCATTATTTAACTTAGAAATACATTGGAATAGAAATTTTTATCAACTATCATAAGATAGCTTTAAGTTACTGTATAAAATTCATCAAAACAACTATTACAGCATAATTATATTTAATAAAAATGCTTTACAGGCAGGGAATCGAATATGGGTTGATTCATTTTTTAAAAAGAAGTTATCAATAGTTCAATCTTTAAAACCCAGGCATAAAAAAACCACTCGATTGAATGGCTTTTTTTCTTCTGCTCCCCCTGTTGGACTTGAACCAACGACCCTCTGATTAACAGTCATAAATTTGCCCCAAACAAAAGGAATAATAAAAGCATACAAAATAAGGTAAACCCTTGTAAATACAGGTCTGTAAAGGTTTTTAACAATATAGGTTTATTCATAGTTATTTCGTGTTAATTTGTATATTTGTGTCGGAATTGTGTCGGAGTTACCACGCAATGAAAAACACAGCATTATGAATACAGCAACCATAAAAGCGTTTATAGATGAATACCACCCCCAAAAAGACGGGAACTGTTCCGTTTCAATACGGGTTACAAGTCAAAGAAAAAAGCGGTATTACCCCACAGGCATAAGTTTAAAAGCATCCGACTTTAAAAGGATTATGACCGCAAAAAGGCGAAGTGAAAACGATAAT
>JAYWCV010000061.1:0-7568 GCA_043780275.1 Chitinophagaceae bacterium | reverse complement strand
TTTTCATCTGTTCAAATTGTTTCATAAATGCATTTACTTCAGCAATGGTTTTACCCGAACCTTTGGCAATCCGGTTGCGGCGACTGCTGTCAATCATGTCGGGATTGGATCTTTCCATAACAGTCATGGAGCCAATCATGGCTTCAATACCTTTGAAAGAATCATCACTGATGTCAATATCCTTAATTTGTTTTCCAAGGCCGGGAATCATACCCAACAGGTCCTTCATATTCCCCATTTTCTTGATCTGTTCAAGTTGCATTTTGAAATCAGCAAAATCGAATTGATTTTTGCGGATCTTTTTCTCCAGTTTACGGGCTTCTTCTTCATCAAATTGTTCCTGCGCTTTTTCTACCAGGGATACGATGTCTCCCATGCCAAGTATACGCTGGGCCATTCTTTCGGGATAAAAAATATCAAGGGTATCCAATTTTTCACCGCTGCTGGTAAATTTGATGGGTTTATTGACCATGTATTTGATAGAAAGAGCAGCACCACCACGGGTATCGCCATCCAGTTTTGTCAATACAACTCCGGTAAAATCTAACCGTTCATTGAAGGTTTTTGCAGTATTTACGGCATCCTGACCGGTCATGCTATCTACAACAAATAATATCTCCGTCGGATTTACTGCATTTTTAATATTTGTAACTTCGGTCATCATCACTTCATCTACCGCTAACCGTCCGGCCGTATCGATGATGACAACATTCTTGTTCTTTGATTTGGCTTCCTTTATGGCATTCTTTACAATAGAAACTACATCCTTATTTTCCGGTTCACTGTACACATCAACCGCTATCTGACCTCCCAGCACATTTAACTGTTCAATAGCCGCAGGCCGATAGACGTCTGCAGCAACCAAAAGAGGGGATAACCCTTTTTTAGTTTTTAAAAAATTAGCCAGTTTGCCACTGAATGTTGTTTTACCAGAACCTTGTAAACCGGCAATCAGAATAACTGCAGGATTACCTTTGGCGTTGAATTCGCTTTCGGTTCCACCCATCAATTCGGCTAATTCATCCTTCACAATTTTGGTCATCATTTGTCCGGGATTAATGGACTTAATGACTTTCTCTCCGATTGCTTTTTCTTTAATCTTATCAGTAAATTCTTTAGCTATTTTATAGTTTACGTCAGCATCAACCAAGGCTCTCCTGATTTCCTTTAAGGTTGTTGCAATATTAATTTCGGTAATGCTACCTGCCCCTTTTAATAATTTAAAGGCAGCGTCTAATTTGTCTGAAAGATTTTGAAACATAGCTCGGAAGGTTTACATCGACATAAATAAAAAGTGAACTAAAAAAAGTTCACTTTAAGTATCATTTTTTGCAAATATAAGAATGTCGTGTAGAATTAAATCATACGCCTAAATAGGGCCTTAAAAGATTACAACGATTCGTAGTTCTTAGTTTGGTAATGGCCTTGTCTTTTATCTGACGTACTCTTTCCCTGGTCAAATTAAATTTCTCACCAATGTCTTCCAGGCTCATCGGGTGATCGACACCTATCCCAAAAAAGTAACATATCACTTCTTTCTGGCGTTCGGTCAGTATTCTTAATGAACGGTCAATTTCTGTTTTTAAGGATTGCTTATGCTCCAGTTCGCCGTCTGTTTTTTCAGAATTATGATTTACCATTACATCCAGCAGCGAACCGTCTTCACCTTCTGATAAGGGTGTATCAACACTTAAATGCCTGATGGAAGAATTCATGGAAGAGGTTACATCATCCAATTCTAAACCTAAAAATTCGGCAACTTCTTCAGCTGATGGTTCACGTTCATACTCCTGCTCCAATGTAGAAAATGCTTTTTGAACCTTATTTGTTAAACCCACTTTATTTAAAGGCAGTCGAACAATTCTGGACTGTTCGGCAAGGGATTGTAAAATACTTTGTCTGATCCACCACACAGCATAAGAGATGAATTTAAATCCACGGGTTTCATCAAAACGTTGTGCTGCTTTAATTAATCCAAGGTTTCCCTCATTAATTAAATCGGGTAATGATAAACCCTGATTTTGATATTGTTTGGAAACAGAAACAACAAATCTAAGATTAGCACGGGTTAAACGATCTAATGCAAATTGATCGCCCTGCTTGATTCGTTTGGCTAGTTTTACTTCCTCTTCGGGTGTAATCAGTTCAACTTTGCCGATTTCCTGCAAATACTTTTCAAGACTTTGAGATTCACGATTCGTAATCGACTTCGTGATCTTCAGTTGTCGCATACTCATGGGTAAAGGTTTTAGTGTATATTGGTTATTTTAAGGTTAAATTCAATCAATTGTCAGTTTTGCTACTCCTCAAATAAGCCTCCGATATACCTATGGTTTTCTAATAGGATAAAATTGTTACGTTAAATTAGTCTTTTTATAGTTATCGAAAAAAAATATAATATTATCTTTTAACGTGTTATTTAGGTTTTTATTTTGTTTTTAGTTAAAAAATGACCTTTTTAAAGGGTAATTTAAAATTATATTTTGTGAGACTAATAATTTATCTATACTTGCAGCAGTTGACAGATTATAATTTAATGATGAAAAATGAGTAAACAGTTATTTACATTAGAGTTTCCGGTTAGATGTTCTCCTACTATCTTATATGAATTCCTTGCAACTCCATCGGGATTACAGGAATGGTTTGCCGATGTAGTTGATGAAAGAGATAAAATATTCAGTTTTGAATGGAACGGTTCTGAAGAAAAAGCGGAGCTAATAAGTGCCGAACATGAAAAATCAATTCGTTTCCGATGGCTTCATTCGGCACCGAATGAATATTTTGAATTTTCTATAGTAAAATCGGAAGTGACCAATCAAACTATTTTGATCATTTCAGATTTTGCAGAGAAGAAAGAAATTACCGATCAATCCAGACTTTGGGAATACCAGGTGAAAGAACTTTTTCACAGACTGGGAAGTTATTAATTCAGTATTTCAATTAGAAATTTAAAATTCAGCAGAAGATTTTCTTCCACTTCATTCCATTGTTGCAGCGGAAACCGTTTTGCAATTTTAATAAATGGAGAATTGGATATAAGCTTTCTGAATTCTATTTCTGAAAGGCTTTGAATGGATGCATAATTACTCTTTTCAAAATGGTGCTCCCATGGGTCATCCGAAATACAAACGGAAAAATTATTTTTCTGCAATGCGGGAAAAGACAACTGTAACTTTTCTATGTACTGTTGTTTATAAATTCCACTAAGCTGCATGGTGATACTGAAAAAATTACCCCACCAGAAAAAAATTCGGATAGCAAAAATATTTTCTTTATCGAAAAAACGGGGAAAATCCAGTACCAGGTAGGGCAGTCCCTGGTAGTTTTCGCCTTTCGATATTTTAGGTGAAATTTTTAATACTTCTAATGGAATAATGGTTTTTAATGGGTTTAATTCTGTTTGCATTTCTACAGAAATAGTTTCCAGTAATTTTTTAGCCTTAACAAGAATTACATTTTTTTTAAAAATCCAATCAGAATTTAAAACCAGTTCTGCCTCCTGTTGCGAAAGTCTTATTTTTGTGCCCATTGTATTAAAGATATAGATTTAAGAATAATTTACCCGTGATTAAAAAGCTGGATAAACTTATAATAAAAGCCTTTGTAGGTCCATTCATTGCCACCTTCTTTATAACCTTAATGGTTTTGGTGTTGCAATTTTTTTGGTTATACATTGATGATTTTGTTGGAAAAGGTTTATCTACCGGAATCATTATCGAGTTCATCTGGTATCAAAGTGCATCCTTGGTTCCACTGGCTTTACCGCTTTCTGTTTTACTTTCTTCTTTAATGACTTTTGGAAACCTGGGTGAAAGTTTTGAATTGGTGGCTGTTAAATCTGCCGGCATATCACTCATTCGTTTTATGCGGCCACTATTGATTGTTACCGTTTTGATAAGTGCCGTTGCATTTTCTTTTTCTAATAACATCATACCGGTTGCCAACCTAAAATCAAAAACACTTTTGTCTGACATCGTTTATGCAAAGCCGGCATTCGATTTAAAAGAAGGTATTTTTTATGATAAGATCAGTGGCTATTCCATTAAAATAGGAGTAAAAGAAAAAAATGACAGCATTATCCGGGATGTAATTATTTACGAGCAGAACAACAGTTTACAAGATAATTTTATGATTGCTGAAAGTGGTGTGATGCGGATTTCTCCGAACAAACGCTTTTTGGAGTTTCATTTAAAAAACGGAATGCGATATGAAGAAAGGGGTGACCGAACCAATACTAAAACAGATTATGTTCGCATAAAATTTAAAGAATATAAAAAGCAATTTGATCTGAGTTCATTTCAGTTTTCAAGAACAGCCGATAGTATCAACAAAAATCATGAGCGGATGTTGAGCCTTCGGCAATTGGATAAATCACTTGATTCGCTGGAAAAAAATAAAAAGGAATACATTAAAAATATACAAACCGGATTATTTTCTTCATTTACATTTAACACATTATTGGATAGCAGTTGGAAAATGCCCGACAGTTTGCTGAAAGTAAAAGCTAAAATCTTGAATGAAATATTGCCAGACTCAACGGAAACTTTAATCAGTCAGTTGGTGGCTAATAAAGCTAATTCGGCCAAGTCAAATTTGGACAACTATATCGGTGAAATAGAAAATAAAAGCAAAACCATTAAAAGCCACAAGATAGAGTGGCAAAAAAAACTGGCCCTTTCTTTTACCTGCATGGTTTTATTTTTAATTGGTGCACCATTGGGTTCTATTATTCGAAAAGGCGGACTCGGAACGCCACTTGTATTTGCGATTATATTTTTTGTTATCTTTTTCTTTGTAAACAGAACAGGGGAACAATTGGCTAAAACAGATGCCATGAGTGCATTTGCTGGCTTATGGTTAGCAAATTTGGTATTACTGCCCATCGGATTTTTCCTGACGTATAAAGCCAGAAAAGATGCCCAGTTATTCAACAAAGAATTCTATTTCCGGTTTTTAAAGAAATGGAGATTACGATTTAAAGAACGTGAAATTTAATTTCACATCAAGCTGATTTTAAAAATGAATACAGCCAAAGAAAATTTTTCCTTACAACGATGGATAGCTGCCATTTCAGTAATCTTGCTGGCGGTTAAATTTTTCGCTTTTTATATAACCCATTCAGTAGCGGTACTAACAGATGCGTTGGAGAGTATTGTAAATGTAGCAGCAGGGTTTATTGGGTTGTATAGCCTTTATGTTGCGGCAAAACCACGTGATAAGAATCATCCCTATGGACATGGCAAAGCAGAATTTATTTCGGCTGCTATTGAAGGTACATTGATCATTATCGCAGGAATTTTAATTGTTTACAAGGCTATTGAAAATTTAGTTTATCCAGTTGTCTTGCATCAGTTGGATAAAGGAATAATTCTGGTTGCCGCAACAGCAATCATTAATGTGTTAGCTGGTTTTGTTTGTTTGAAGAAAGGAAACAAAAATAATTCTCCGGCACTACAGGCCAGTGGCAAACATTTACTGACCGATTCTTATTCCACTATGGGAATAATTTTAGGATTAATACTTATTTATTTCTCCGGGTTCACCTGGATTGATAGCATATTGGCATTGTTTGTTTCCTTGATTATTATCATTACCGGCTATAAAATAATTCGTAAATCCATTGCCGGTATTATGGATGAAGCAGATGAACAATTGCTTTCAAAACTGGTGAAAACTTTGCAAGATAATAAACGCGAAAACTGGGTAGATCTGCATAATCTCCGGGTGATAAAATACGGAGCCGTTTTGCACCTGGATGCACATTTGACGGTGCCCTGGTTTTTGAATGTGCATGAAGCACACAAAGAAATAGATGCTTTAGCCTCGTTGGTGAAAAACGAATTTGGCGATTCACTTGAACTGTTTGTACATTCGGATGGATGCCTGTCTTTTTCATGCAAAATTTGTAATAAAATGAATTGTACAGAAAGAATCCATGATTTTGAAAAAGCAATTCCCTGGAACCTGGAGAATATTTTGAAGAATGAAAAATTTCAATTGCCCTGATTAATTAATAAACAATTTTATAATGAAGACGATTACAACCTGGAAAAAGAATCAGGAATTTGAAGCGGAGCATGATGGTAATTTTATTAAAATGGATGGGGATAAGAAAAATGGTCATGGCCCGAAAGCATTGCTGTTAAGTGGTTTGGCGGGTTGTAGTGGGATAGACGTCGTGGATATCCTGCATAAAATGAAAGTAGAGTTTTCACATTTTAAGATTGAGGTGGAAGCGGAACAGTCAGATGATCACCCAAAGGTTTTTACCCAAATCAATATGATTTTTCATTTGAAATCGGATATAAAAAATGAGGAAAAAATAAGAAAGGCAATCGATCTTTCGCTCGAAAAATATTGTGGCGTTTCAGCCATGCTTAGAAAAAATTCCCCGATTAATTACCAGGTAAAGTTGGAATAAGTTAAATCAGCAGGTTTGAAAGCAGTTATTTACTTTGCAGTTTTTTTAATTGCTGCAGGGTTGCTCTCAGGTCTTTAGGAAATTCGGCTGTCAACTCAATTACCTGTTCTGCCGGATCTTTGAATTTTAATGTACCGGCATGTAAAGCAAGTCTCTTTAATATAGGTGTTTCTTCGTCTGCATTTTTCGACAGATTGAATTTCTTTTTTAAGGAAGAAAGTAAAATAGGGTTTCCATCTCCGTAAATAGCATCACAAGCCAGTGGATGACCGATATGCTTCATATGTATCCTGATCTGGTGTGTACGTCCGGTATGAATTTGAAATTGTACTAAAGAGTATTTTTTAAATTCATCTATTACTTCATAATCTGTCCTTGATTCCTTTCCCCGATCATGAATGATCATGGTACTTGCTTTATACGAATGCTCTGCAATCCGTGCATCAATGGTACCCGATTTTTCATGCAGAATACCATGCACTAAACCGGTATATATTTTTTCTGTTTCCCTGTTTTCAAATTGCATGGAAAGATGACGATGTGCCATGTCGTTTTTTGCAAATACAATCAAACCACTGGTGTCTCTGTCAAGTCGGTGAACCGTAAAGATGGTTCCGTAAGCTGCCAGCAGTAAGCTTTTCAGCGATACTTCTTTTCCTTCTCTGTCGGGAATTGATAATAAGCCCGCCGGTTTATTCAAGGCAACAAAGTCATCATTTTCAAATAGAATCAGATCAGTAATTTTCATGAATTCGTTCATTCAATGGTTGAATTATTTTTTACCTTTTCCAAAATATTTCAATTCGCGGATCTCTTTTTCGTTGAGATAACGCCACTTGCCACGATTTACATTTTTCTTGGTAAGTCCGGCAAACATCACCCGGTCGAGTCCTTTTACCTCGTATCCCAGATGTTCAAAAATCCGGCGTACAATACGGTTACGGCCGCTATGTATTTCAACACCAATTTCTTTTTTATCTTCCGGATTGGTATAAGCCAATACATCAACCTGGATAAGTCCATCTTCCAGCGTTATGCCTTTCAGAATGGCTTCAAAATCGGTAGGCTTTAACGGCTTGTCTAACGTAACCGAGTAAATCTTTTTTACTTCATTACTTGGGTGTGTTAGTTTTTGTGAAAGTTCACC
>JAYWCV010000060.1:0-2175 GCA_043780275.1 Chitinophagaceae bacterium | reverse complement strand
TTTAAGACAGCCATGTTTCTTACAGGCATAACTGCCCTTATACTTTTAAGTTGTTCTTTCCTATACGGAAAGATTGATCTATTTTTATTATTAAACGGCAACCTGGGAAAACCGGCAGATCTGTTTTTTAAATTCTGGACCAATATGGGTGATGGGGTTTGGTGGGTAGTGGTCTTAATACTATTTATACTTTTTAGAAAAGAAAGACTATCCTTATTGATTGGATCATTTGTATGCTCAGAACTTTTGATCCAACTATTTAAATCTATCCTATTTCCAGATCAACCCAGGCCCATTAAAGCTATAACAGATGGTTCAATAATTCATACTGTTCCGGGAGTTGAATTACATTTAATTTCCAGCTTTCCTTCGGGACACACTGTTGAAATCTTTACTTTTTTTCTATTAGCCTGTTTATTGATAAATAGAAGGTGGATCCTTCCAATTGGATTTGTATATGCTTTACTGGTTGGATACTCCAGGATTTACTTAGCACAGCACTTTCCACTGGATGTGGCAGGGGGAATGATTATCGCAATGCTTTCCGTAAGTACTGCTTTGTTTATAACAGCGAAACTTCAAAAGAAAAAGTCCTGATTTTTTAATGAAAATCAGGACTTAAAGTTGATCCATAAATATTTTATTTACTTAGTAGTATAAGTGTCACCCCATGCGGCGGAACTTTTGAATTATACTTTTGCGCTACTCCTACATTCTTCTGCCGCCACAAATCCCTAATTGTAAAATTTCCCTGCAACCCAATATCACTGAAATTCAATTGTATATTTTGATACGCGTCGCTTAAATTAAAAATACCAATTGCCTTTTTACCATCCTTTACATCTTTTACCCATATTTCATAATTCTTTGTCTTCATTTTTTGTTGCGCCTGTTTACCTAAAGCATCCTGATCTATTGCTAAAACTTCATCATTGGTAAGCAGGTTTAATGTAAAATCATCTAGTTTACTAACATCGCAACCAATTAATAAAGGTGCAGATAGCAAACACCATAAACTGATATGAGCATACTGCTCATCAGGTGTAAGACGTGTCGGGCGCAACTGTCCGGACCAGCCAACCTGACCTACAACCAGCATATCAGGGTCGTTCCAGTGACCGGGTTGCGCAAAAGGATACAATTTTGATTGACTAAATCCAATAGATTGTACACTTTCCCATGTATCCTGTATATCACCCGTAGTACGCCAGCTATTCCCATTTACATCGGCACCCCATTTCCATACATCCTTCATTCCATACTGGCATAAACTATATACAATATCATGAGGCTGTGCCTGCAATGCAGACTGCATTACCTTATACGGTTTTTGATAGGCCGAAAGCGATGAATCGTGTTGTTTAACAAAAACATCTTCGTAACTGCACCAATCGTATTTTAAATAATCAACACCCCACTTCGCATAAGTGGTGGCATCTTGTAATTCGTGCTGATAGGAGCCTAAATAGCCACCACAGGTTTTTGTACCCGGTGATGAGTAGATACCAAATTTCAATCCATTGTTATGTAACCAATGCCCCAAAGAGGACATATCACTAAATTTTTCATTAGGAATTATATTTCCTTCTGTATCACGGGTTGCATTTTCCCAACCATCATCAATATTAATGTAAGTCCAGCCATGGTCAATTAATCCTTTATCAATAAATGATTGTGCTGAACTTTTTACCTTTTCATCGCTTACAGTCAAACCCCAACAGTTCCAGCTATTCCAGCCCATTGGTGGTGTCAGCGCCAGTTTATCACCAGCTTTTATGATAAAATTTTGAGTGGCTTTACCTACAACATTACTTACAATTAATTGCACTTTATAGTCACCTTTTGCCTGCATTATCCCTGTAATAATCCCGGTTTTTTCATTTATCGCCAATCCTTCAGGAAGATTAATTGCTTTATACTGAAGTGGCCGTTTACCAGTAGAGGCAACTTTAAATAAAACCTGAGAACCCGGCCGCACACCAAAAACAGAAGCACTATTGATGCGGGGAAATGGTGAAGATGCCGGTGTAAGAATATATGGTGTAATCTTAATAACACTTTTTATATTGCCAGTATGTTTTTCTTTAAACGATGAAAAAATTTGAAGTCCTTTATTCATTGTAACAGAAACACTATCTATTAATGATCCGAAGGCGGCAAGGGTTACAGGCTTAA
>JAYWCV010000059.1:0-2609 GCA_043780275.1 Chitinophagaceae bacterium | reverse complement strand
AAGCAATGGAAAATAAAACTGCTGCACTCAACACTCATCAAACGAACTTAAACCATCAACATGAAACAATTACTCACTGCTTTACTCATCAGCATTTCACTTACAGCAATTGCACAATCAATCATTGAATATGATATTGTATTGTCCGGTGGCCGGGTGATAGACCCCGAAACAAAACTGGATGCCATCAAAAATGTTGGAATCATCAACAACCGCATTGCACAAATTTCTTCGGAACCTTTGAAAGGAAAAGAAATAATCAATGTAAGTGGTTTAGTAGTTGCTCCGGGTTTTATTGACCTGCATGTACATGGCCGCAGCAATGTGGAACAGGAATACCAGTTGCATGATGGAGTGACAACAGCATTGGAACTGGAATGGGGCATAGAACATTTAGGTAAATGGTATGAATCAAGAAAAGGAAAAGCACTCATTAATTACGGTGCAAGTGTAAACTGGCCTTTTGAGCGGTTTAAAGCAATTGATAAATACCAAAAAGCTGTAGATAGTTTATTGCAGATTACAGTAAAGGGAGATGCAAATATTGGAGCAACAACCAACACCATTTTACGGGCCGCTAATGAAGCTATTTCTCCTGCTGAAATGAATCAAACATTGGTAAACATTAAAGCTTCTTTGAATGAAGGCGGTATTGGCATTGGTGCTCCTATAGGTTACCTGCCTAAAACAAATCCGAAGGAACTGTACAGTGTTTTTCAATTAGCAGGAGAATTGAATACACTTGTATTTACCCATGTAAGAAACCCCGATATTATTTCTATACAGGAAGTAATTGCCGATGCTGTGCTGACCAATGCACCACTGCACATTGTCCATATTAATAGTATGTCTCTAGGTAATATTCAGCTATCACTAGATATGGTAACAGCCGCAAAGAACAAAGGATTTGACATTACGGCAGAATTGTATTCTTATACTGCAGCCTCAACTGCTTTACAATCTGCCATGTTTGATGATGGTTGGCAGGAAAAATTGGGTATTAGTTATGGCGATCTCCAATGGGTGGCTACAGGGGAACGACTAACAAAAGAAGCATTTGAAAAATACAGGAAAACGGGCGGCACTGTGATAATGCACATGATGAAACCTGAATGGATTAAAACAGGAATTGCTACACCCGGAGTGATGATTGCATCAGATGGAATGACCTATTCAAAACTGGCACATCCAAGAACGGCCGGAACATTTTCAAGAGTATTGGGTAAATATGTACGGGAAGAAAATGTGATTGATCTAAATACCGCCATTGAAAAAATGACCTTGCTGCCAGCAAAGCGTTTGGAAAACATTGCACCCTCGATGCGATTCAAAGGAAGGATACAGGTAGGAGCCGATGCCGACATCACTATCTTTAATCCCAACACTGTAATTGATAAGGCAACCTTTGAAAAAGGCCTTGAGTTTTCAGCAGGCATTGAATATGTAATGGTGAATGGAAGTTTTATTTTAAAAAATGGAAAGACGGTGAATAATGTTTTTCCGGGGCAGGCGGTGTTTGGAAAGTTTAAAAAACAAATAACAAAATGAAAAAATCTTCAATCTTACTGATACTGTTGATTGCTACTGCAACATCAACCGCACAAACAACAAAAGGTAAAGACATTGCCGGCATATGGCAACTGGTTGAGTTTGCTGATTATGATTCTGTTTCCAAAACATGGATGCATCGCTACGGTAAAAATCCAAGAGGTTATTTTATTTACTCACCCGGTGGTATATTAAGTATTAATGTTTCCAGCGATACACCTATTAAAATAACAGAAGAAGGAGCTAAAAATTACAATATAAATTTTCATGATTTTTTTAGTAGTCATTCTTTTGGGTACTTCGGAACTTATACATATGAACCGGCAAAAGGGCAGGTGATCCATCATGTAAAAGGAGGAACGCTTCCGTGGTATACCGATACTGAACAGCCACGGCAAATTCAACTAAAAGGAGATACGGCTATTATAGGTGATAACATAAAAACAAGAAGGGTACTTGTGCGGGTGGAATAACTAATCTTAACCAACTAAATTAAATCATTATGCAACGCAGAACATTTCTAAAAAATTCATCGCTCACAGTGATCAGCATTAGTGCATTCGGAGGTTTAAACTGGAATGGAAAAAATTTTGAAGGCGACAATGCCACTACCACTGATATTCTTGGCCCTTTTTACCGGCCTGGTGCACCAGTGCGTACCAATTTAAGATTATCAGGTTCTAATGGAATTCCTGTAGTGTTAAATGGGGTCATTTTTAAAGAAGATGGAAAGACACCCATCAACAATGCATTCGTTGAAATATGGCAATGTGATGAACATGAAACCTATGATAATGCTTCTGACGACTACAACTATCGTGGTGCACAAAAAACAAAAGCAGATGGAAAATATGCGTTCAAATCTATTTTACCGGTTCCTTATAAAGCCAACCCGAATGATGAAGCATCGTGGCGGCCTGCGCATATACACATGCGGGTGTCTGTACCCGATCAACAGGATTTGATCACTCAAATTTATTTTAAAGGCGGCAAGTATGTTGAAACAGACATCTGGGCTTCTGCACCACAGGCAGTAAACAGAATACTTGATGTAAAAAAAA
>JAYWCV010000058.1:0-3368 GCA_043780275.1 Chitinophagaceae bacterium | reverse complement strand
GTTTCGTGTACGTGACCGTGATGATGAACTTCCATGTTTTTTATGTTTGATTTAGAATGTATGATGTCTGATGTTTCGCTTTCGGGTACAGCAGTTTCTTCCGAAACAATGATTACTCCGCTTGAAGGTGGGGTTTTGCTTTGCTCAACTTCCGGAATATTTTCTGCTGGTTGCTCTGGCTTCTTGTCCAACGAAGCCCTGCCTACCGGACCGGCAGGTTTAGCGGAGTTGGATATGTTTTTAATTTCTTCCATTATTTTTTCTTAGCCTTATTCATTAATAACTTTTTTGCATTTTGGTTGCTCACTACTTTCTTTCCTGTTTTTGCTTCAATGGCTTTTCTTGTATTACCTGCAATGGTGCCACCTTGTTTTGCAATGATTTTATTCTCATCAAGTTTGTTTGGTTTTTTCTCCTTGCTTATTTCTGTAGTGGTAGCTTCGGCAAGCATGCTTAATACTAATTCAAGATTGGTCATGTTGTCTCTCAGGTTTTCTTTCTTCAGATTTTTATGTTGCTTGTACTGCTTTACTGTTTTGCCACTCCATGCCTGCGTTATAATATCTGTAAGTGAAGCAAATTCCTGTCCTTTCTTAACGCCACGGTTTTCCCATTCGTCAGTAAGTTCTTTTTTACTTCAATACTTTTGAGCCGTTGGTTAATCCATTCTTTGCTATAGCCAAGCCGCATATAATTTTCCATAGCCCGGTCAATTGTTTTTTCAGGGTCCTGGCTTTCTTCCACTCTTTCAAAGCCCACTTTTGCCAGCCATTGTTTAAAAGGCTCTGCCTTTGGCGATGGTATAGACTGGATGAGACGGAAGAGTTGTTCTGTATCAGCTACATCGGTTACATACATTTTACCATCATCTGATTGCATTTTCAGTTGTCCGATAAAATCGGACAACTGACTTCCTTCCTTTTTCAGCTTCGCTTTCAAGTCGCTCCAGTATTTTCTTGGGCGGTCGGTGCCGGTCAAAGCCTCTATAATGTCAACAATACTAAAAAACCATTTCTCTGCATCAGCATCCCACTGACTGCGTATTTTTTTGCTTTCAAACAGTTTGATGTTGTCCATAAAATGATTTTTATTTCAGGTGATATTCTTTGCGCAGTTCTTGTAAAAGTTTTTGACTGGCTGTCATATAATCTTTCATCGGCAACGCACGTGTTGATACCAGCATCGTTTTGTAAAACAAGATCATATTAATTACTTCGCCTCTGTCAAAGGAAGGAAGGTTTAATATATCTGCTTTAATTATAGTATTACCGGCCCTGTATCGGGCAATAAGGTCTATATTATAAGCAGTTTCATCCATCTTCCTCAATTCATTCATCCAGTTAAAGTCATAGTGCTTCAAAATAAACGGCTTTACGGGGCTGGCAAAGTATTGGTATTCCTGATCGTTTCTGTCACGTACATTGTTGATATAGACACTGATTTCGCCAAATAGTTTTTGCAGGTATGCACTTTTAAAATACCGGAGTGAACCAGACCCTTTGAGTTGATTCAGCACCCCGTCTTTCGGTTCAAATGTATAGATGGCGAAAAGATAAAATACAGTAGTGTAGGCTACATAAAATTCTTTTGGCAGATTGGATAATGAACTGTCTTGGATATACTTCACAAGGTAATCGCAGTCTTTTTCTTTTCCCAGTCTTGCTTTTATTTTTTGGGCAAATACAATAGAGTCGGCATAAAGTTCATCATATAATGCCTTTGCATACTCCTTCTCCCGTTGATGTTCGATAGTGTGCTCCAGTTGATACTCTGCCAAAAACCCGCAGAACACAGCAAGGAATAACATGAGAAATTGAAAAATATATTCCTTCCATGTTTTTGTTTCGTGTACGTGACCGTGATGATGAATTTCCATGTTTTTTATGTTTGATTTAGAATGTATGATGTCTGATGTTTCGCTTTCGTGTATGGCAGTTTCTTCCGAAACAATGATTACTCCGCTTGAAGGTGGGGTTTTGCTTTGCTCAACTTCCGGAATATTTTCTGCCGGTTGGTCTGGTTCTGTATTTTTATTTTCTTCCATAATTAATTTTGGCTAAAGCCAATATTATTTTATCATTTTAATCCACAGGCTGAAGCCTGTGGCAATTCAAAAAACCTGAGACAATATAAAAATCAAAGGCAATTCAAAAAAAATCTTATTCATTTGCCTCCTGCTTTAGCAGGAGGACAAATGTGTGTGTTGTTTGGCTTTAGCCCAATTCATAAATCTTTCACTTTGTTTTCGACCATAATTTATTTGAGATGATATTCTTTTTTTATCAGTTCAATCAGATTTTGTGCTGTAATGCTTCTTTCTTTTCCAATGTTTTCATTCAGATTTACGGCACCATATAAGTATCCCGCACTTGTAATTAATTCGTTTAACACAATCCTGTCCTCTGTCAGCAGAGTTGCTGCACCTGTAACCGGTTCTTTTCTTTCTTTAAAAATTCTTAGCTGCACCTCACCGTCAAAAATTTTTGCCATAGCCTTTACATATTCTGAAGCCCATAAAAATCCCACCTCATTATATGTATCCAATAGTTTTATTGAATTATAATAATAAGAAACACTATCAGCCACTTTCCTTTTCCGGATAAGCCGAAGGTGTCCTGAACTCTTCATGTCTTCATAAGTACGTTCAGTGGGGCGAAGCTGTCTCCATTTTGTAGTTAATATTCTTGCTTTATATACCAGCTTGTCAATATGTTTTTTTCTTTCGGGGTTTTTTATCAAGACGATTAAAGAATCAACCAAATTATAAAAAACAATATTGTTTTTTGCAAAGCTGGAATAGATTGCTGTATCGGATTTCAAATCTTCCAGCATGTTTTGCATGTAAACTTTCTCCCTGTCTCTTTCAATTTTATGCTCCAGTTGATACTCTGCCAAAAATCCACAGAATACAGCAAGAAACAACATTAAAAATTCCCAGAAATACGATTTCCAGTTTTTCTTTCCATGACTTTCGTGTGTGTGATGATGTACTTCCATTTCTTTTATTTCTGATGTAGGATTTATGATGTTTCAGCAGCAGGTGCAATGGGTTCATCGGTTGAAGAATTGTTCAACAGATTCTCTTGCTGCTGACTGTCACTTTTTGAAGGTGGGCTGTCTTTATTTTGTTCTTCGTTCATACTACTTCAAGTCAAATTCTTTTTTTAAAAGCAAAATTAATTCCCGGGCATCTGCTATAGCTCTGGGATAGGTGTTGGTTAAAATCAGGTTCATGTATCCTTTTCTATTTTCAAAGCTATTGGCATATTCATTCAACAACTGAGGATCGCTATTTTGAATTGGAATCATATTCTTCATTAATGAATCTGGAAATGGCAAAGAATCAGAAGGCAACACTTTTGAATAAT
>JAYWCV010000057.1:0-21073 GCA_043780275.1 Chitinophagaceae bacterium | reverse complement strand
ATGGCATTGAATCCCAATCCCTGATTGATTGGGTATTGAATAACAATTACTTTATTTCCAAAATGCTCTTTTGCTTCCGTTACCGTTTTATCAAAATCTGCTTTCTCATGATCGGTTTTATTTACGGCTAAAATCATCGGGGTTTTAAATTTCTCTGTGTACTCCCAAATAATATCAGCACCTACTTCTACACCAGCAGATGCATTTAATAATAAGACTCCCGTATCTGCTACACGCAAGGCAGAGACTACTTCTCCAACAAAATCATAAAAGCCTGGTGTATCAATAATATTGATTTTATAACCACGCCATTTACTGTGAACCAGTGTTGAAAAAATGGAATTTTCCCGTTCATGCTCCAATTCGTGATAGTCAGAAACCGTGTTTTTTTCTTCTACAGTTCCGCGGCGATGAATGACTCCCGATTCGAATAACATGGTTTCTGCTAAGGTGGTTTTACCGCAACCTGCATGGCCCAGTAAAACAATGTTTTTTACGTGTGATGTATCAAATTCTGGCATAACAATCTTTTTTAAAAATTGAATAAAGATGGTTTTTCAGTAAGAATAAAATAATCGTGTACAAACTTTTAATAAGCCTGCAAGAAGCGAATGGGCAGTAAAAAAAATGTTCCGAAATTATTTCGAAACACTAATCATTTGTTCAAAGCCTGTATAAAGGTCTTCTAATGTCGAAGACAAAAAATCAAATTCAGTAACAAGTCTCTCCTGTTCATTTAACATACTTTCATTCATGGAAGCTCCATTGGTGGCTAATTCAAAATTCACTTTACGGTCATACATTTTAATTGACTGTTTTAAGTCATGAATATTAATTAGCTGAATGTGAAATTGGTTTTGAAAATGTTCTACTTCCTGGAGTTCTTCTTTCGAGAGTTGTTTGGATGCGAACTGTTGGAGTTTGGCTTGTTGGTTTGCGATGTTGTCGCGGTAAGAACGTAATGAATCTCTCAATTTGTTACATTCTTGAGAAAGCTGTGAGATGTCTACCTGAACCATGGGACTTAAATTTAAAAGGTGATAAATAAGTAAAGAACCATTTCCTTGGGTTTCGAATCAGTTGATTAAATTTAAAACAACTTTTGCAATTATTGCAGATTAATTATTCAGGTTAGAATATTCTTTTTAAGAAATTATCACTTGGTATATTTGTAACGTAAAAAAGCAACATTTGATCTCGCAGAACAGCATACAACATATTCAACAAAGTATTGATATCATCGATATTGTAGGCAGTTTTGTGAAGTTAAAAAAAAGAGGTGCCAATTACCTGGGCAATTGCCCGTTTCATAACGAGAAAACTCCTTCATTTACGGTTTCACCATCTAAGGAAATCTACAAATGCTTTGGCTGTGGCAAGAGCGGCAATGCAATAAGTTTTGTGATGGAACACGAAAAGTATGGTTATGTAGATGCTTTGAAATGGCTTGCAGAACGATATAATATCGACATCGAAGAAACCTATTCATCCGATGAACAAAAACAGCAATACCTCACGGCTGACAGTTTGTTTATCATTAATAATTTTGCCCGGGAATTTTATGCTGATATCTTTTTCAATACAGAAGATGGCCAGGACATAGGTTTAAGCTATATGAAGGAAAGAGGTTTCAGGGAGGATATTTTAAAAAAATTCAATATTGGTTTTGCTCCTGAAAAAGGAGATGCTTTTACCAAAGAAGCCATCCATAAACAATACAACAAGGAGCTCCTTCTTCGTTCAGGCCTGGTCGTTGAACGCAATAATCATTTACAGGATAATTACAGGGGCCGAATCATTTTTCCGATTCATAACCATAGTGGTAAAGTAATTGGCTTTGGTGCCCGAATTATAAAGAGTACAGAGAAAGCACCTAAATATATAAATACGCCGGAGAATGAACTTTATGTAAAAAGTAAAATTCTGTATGGATCTTATTTTGCAAGACAGGCCATCGACAAAAATGATGAATGTTTATTGGTAGAAGGATATACCGATGTATTATCTCTTCACCAGGCTGGTATTGAAAATACGGTTGCATCCGGAGGTACGGCATTGACTCCAGACCAGCTGCGTCTGGTAAAAAAATATACTAATAATCTCACTATTATTTATGATGGAGATCAGGCAGGAATTAAAGCTGCGCTGCGTGGACTGGATCTTGCATTAGAAGAAGGACTGAATGTAAAACTGGTTTTGATACCGGATAAAGAAGATCCGGATAGTTATTTAAATAAAGTAGGAACCACTGCTTTTCTTGATTTCATTGACAAGAACAAGAAAGATTTTATTCTTTTTCAGTTGGAAATAGGACTGAAAGATGTTAGAAATGATACCGGTAAAAAAGCCGAAATAGTTAATCAGATTGCGGAGACCATTTCAAAAATAAATAAGGCAGAAGATTTCACCCGTCAGCAGGATTATATTAAGCAATGTGCCGAAATGCTGAAAATTGATGAAAACGGGATGCATACCCTGGTCAATAAATTTATTAGGAACCGCATTGCATTACAAGAAAAATCTTTGCCTTTTGAAGAAGCAAAATATCATGAAGAGAATGCAAAAGTTGCATCTTCTGCAGATTTTGAAGATGCAACTTTTAATCTTTTATTTAAAGATGAATTGCAGGAACGGGAAATAGCCAGGGTCTTGATTGAGCATGGATTGAAGAAATGGGATGATGATCAAATTATTGCTCAATATATTTTTTCGGAAATACTGGATGATGGATTATTTGACAACCAGGATATTTTAAAATTAATCAATGAGTATAAAAATGCATTGTTTCAAAATCCATTAGTTGATTCAAAATCCTATTTTATTTATCATCCCGAAAAAACGATCAGTTCACTTTCTGTTTCCTTGTTAAGTTTTCCGTATGAAGAAAGTGTACGATGGAAAAACGAATTCAGTCATTCAACCGGTTATCAAAAAGCATTATTTGAACAAAGTTTTGAAGATTTTGTCAGAGCTGCAGCAACAGGAAATGAAGAAAATCTTTCCAATTTTTCCAAGCTTGAGGAGGACAAGACACAATATGAAATTGAATCTGCTATCAATTATATCCGGTTAAGGAAAATTAAAAAACTTCTTCTGGAGAATCAGCTGGATATGGAGAAACCTCATAATGAAGAAGAGAATAAAACCTTGCATGACACGCATGAGCATCTGAAAAAAATGGAAAAGGATATTGCTCAAAAATTAGGAACCGTTATTATCAGATAGGTTCTTTTAATCTTAACATCATATCGGAATAAGAATCATGTAAGAGATCCCTTTCCTTAATTTCAAATAATTGAATAAAATAATTGCATTGTTCCTGTAGTTTTTCAAAACTATGTGGGGCATTCAGATTACTTGCTTCAATTTCCACGAAAGTACCAAGTGCTAAAACTCTATCCAGGTGAATCTTTACATTTTCTACAAAAAATATTTCCCGTTCTTTTTCAACAATCATTTTGATACCCAAAGAATTTTCTAGCATGGTTTTCAATGCCTGAGGATCCGGAATTTTTAATAATTGAAAATTCGATTTTTTAGGTCCGGCCTTATTTTCTCTATCATAAAAAATCAAATTGTTTTCAATATTCCCTTCACGAAGTTTTAGTCGCCCCTTTACTACGTTGAAATAAGTATCCGTTTGTTTGTCTAAGCCAATGAAATCAGCATTCATTGTAGTCAATTTCTGCCTGATTTTTTCCAAGTCATGACAGGTTGCTTTTATTTCAACATTCAGAAAAACAGTATTAAGAATCATATTTTTTGGATAAATGATAAAGGGACCATTTACATGATCCCATTTAAAAATTAATTACTATTTAAGTTAGCCGTTAAGCTTCCACTTCAGCAAATTTCTTAAACCTTGTTGCAGTCCATGTATGATCAAGTGTAACCTCATCAATGCATTCGTATCCGCAATCTGTCAATTTCGACCAGCTACCATCTCTATTAATATCGGTTACAATTTTTGAAGAACTCTTAGGGTAAGCAACCCAAAGTTTTGAATTAGAACAAAGTGCTGTCATCACATCTTTCAAAATATCATTTAATTGATTGTCGTTAATGGCAAACACTAACGCAAAATCAATTTTTTTACTTCTTAAAAGTGGCGTAACATTTTTTGCAAAAGATAATTTGCAGAAAAGCTTGTCAATGGATGAAGGCAGACCTTGAATTAAGAGATTCTTATCGTCTACCAATTCCAATTTTTCCAATAAAGCTTGAGACATACTTTAATAAAGATTTTAAGGTTCGTAGTTAATAAAACTCTCCAAAAGAGTCTTTTGTAAAAAGAATTACAAAATTTAGAGTGTCAAAGATACAAAATATATAGTAACCAAAACATTTTAAGAAAATCAATTTCCTTTAAAACAGACTGCAGGCTTGATTCACATCAAGAACTGGGAATTAATTTGAAATGGGCTTATAATACTTCAATGCCTCACTCATATATTTTTCCAGTTCAGCAATCCTTCTTTCTTCAGCCGGGTGAGTACTTAAGAACTCCGGTGGACTTTGTCCTCCGCCTGCATTAGCCATTCTTTGCCACAAACCAATGGCTTCTTTTGGATTATATCCTGCCATGGCGGTCCATATTAATCCATATCGGTCAGCTTCTAATTCATGCTTTCTTGAAAAAGGCAACATCAACCCTACACCGGTACTAACTCCATAAGCTGTCAAAAATAAATTTTGAGTTTCTGCGGGTTTACTCATTACCGCAGCTGATAAAGCTACCGCACCAAGTTGTTGAATAAGTGATTGGCTCATCCGCTCATTACCATGTTGAAAAATTGCATGTGATACCTCATGGCCCATAACGGCTGCCAGTGCAGCTTCATTTTGAGTTATTTGTAAAAGACCTGTATAAACTACTATTTTCCCTCCGGGCATACACCATGCATTTACGGCTTTATCATTTACCAGGTTATATTCCCACTTGTAACCGTTTAAGGCTTTTGACATTCCTTTTTCGCTGTAATATGTTTCAACTGCTTTGGTAATTCGTTGCCCCACTCTTTTCACCATTTCGGCATCTTTGTTTACCGATGTACTTAATACTTTATTAGAAGATAAAAACAGCCTGTATTCTGAAGAAGCCATTGTTTGCAAGTCGGTTTCAGGCAAAAGTGTAAGTTGTTTACGACCTGTAATTGCATTTTTACTGCAGGAAATAATCAGAAAAGAAAGGATCAGTAAAAAATTAAATCGGTTGTTAATCACTTATAGTTTTATCTATTGTGAACAATGTTTGTACCAAAGAAAGAATTGAATTTCAAAAAAGGATAAAGGAAAGTTAAGAATAAATCTGCTTAAATTTCTGTCTTAGAAGACTTCTTGTTTTTTCTTCGATGATCCCGGTATTTTAAAATGGGTACTTTGCTTTCATTTCCTTTTAAAATACGGCCAATGTTTTTTTGGTGCGTAAGTATAACCAGCAAACCTACCACTAATGCAAAGAGTCGATAAAGATCTTCGGGTTCATTAAAAATGATCAGGATAAAAATTGGGAAAGCTATACTTGCCAAAATGGAACTAAGCGAAACATACCTGGTTAGGTATAGAACTAATAAAAAAACAGCCACACAACAAAGAGCAACATTGGGTTGAATTCCTAAGATCATTCCAAATAAAGCGGCTACTCCTTTTCCACCTCTGAACTCGGCCCATATTGGGAAAATATGGCCAAGTACTGCAGCTAAACCTAAGCCCAGCTGTAGGTTTATAAACATGGTATCATGATCTAAGTAAAAAGGAAGAAGAAAAACCAGTTTCACTGCTGCCACACCTTTCAGCATATCAACAGCCATTACAAAGGTTCCCCATTTTGGACCTAATACCCGGTAGGTATTTGTAGCACCGGAGTTACCACTACCGTATTCACGTATATCAATATCGAAGAAATATTTGCTTACCCATAAAGCCGTAGGAATACTTCCAATAAAATAAGCAAGAACTATGATTAATAATTCATTCATGTTACTAAATAAAGCCGAACAACAAAATTACGCCAAAATAAAAGAATAGAAATTTCAATTATTCTCCAATTATTTTAAAGGAGAGCCTAAATGTAAACAAATCCACTTACCCATCAATAGATTAGTCTTTAATAAAAAATTAAAATCTTTGGCTTTGGCCAAAACATCTTCTTCATCTTCGGGTAAAAAGCCGCTTAACAGGATATTTCCGCCTGGAATTATTTGTTTTGATAAATTTTCCAGGGAAGCAAGAATTACATGTTTATTAATATTTGCCAGAATAATATCGAATTGTAGGTCAGTAGGTATTTCTTCAGATAAATAAACATCTATTTTTTCTGAGTGGTTTCGTTCTTTATTTTCTAATGCATTATTGATGCTCCATTCTTCATTGTCGATGGCAATGATTTTTTTTGCGCCTAATTTTTCGGCAAAAATGGCAAGTATACCGGTGCCTGTACCATAATCAAAAACCAATTTGTTTTCGAAATTCAATGTATCCATCATTTGAATCATCATATGAGTTGTAGCATGATGACCTGTACCAAAACTCATTTTCGGCGTTATGATAATTTCATTTTTTACACCTGAAATTGGTGCATGAAAATCGGCTCGAATTGCACAAATATCATCGATTACGATTGGTTGAAAATTTGATTCCCAAACCTCGTTCCAATTTGTTTCTTCAATCATTGATTTTGAAAACTTCAAGTCAACATTTTTCAATGCTTCATGTAGTTCTTCTTCATTTAAATCCGCTTCATGAATAAATGCTTTCAGCGAGTTTTCATTTTCCTCAAATCCTTCAAAATTCAAATCACTTAGCATAGCAATTAGAATTTCACATTGATCAGACTCCAGATTATCAAATTGCAGTTGAATATATTTTCGCATATGTTTTCTTTACATGAAAAAACCCCGATTAGCACCGGGGTTTAATTTTTTATCCGTTTGGATTATCTGATCTTTCCGGCTTTGGAATAAGAATCTTTCTGGATAATTTGAACTTCCCGGTTTTGGGATCGGTTCCAACCAATTTAACTTTTACAGAATCACCTTCATTCAGAACTCCATCTAATGTCTCCAAACGAGACCAGCTAACTTCTGAAATATGTAAAAGCCCTTGTTTACCAGGAAGAAATTCAACAAAAGCTCCATAAGGCATAACAGACTTAACAGTTGCTTCATATTCATCTCCAACTACAGGAACAACAACAATGCTATTAACCCAGGCTAATGCCTTTGAAACACCTTCTTTTTCAACACCAAAGATGCTTACTTCCCCTTTATTATCAACTTCCTCAATATTTATCGTAGTACCTGTTTCTCTTTGAATTTCCTGAATCACTTTTCCACCTGGTCCGATTACTGCACCAATGAACTCTCTTTCGATAGTTATTTTAACCATTCTAGGAGCATGTGGCTTAACTTCTATTCTAGCTTCCGGCATACATGCATACATAGCATCCAGAATGTGTAAACGGGCTCTTTTTGCCTGCTCTAAAGCAGAACGCATCACTTCCATACTAAGGCCATCCACTTTAATATCCATTTGAACACCACAAATACCATCACGGGTTCCGGTCACTTTAAAATCCATATCACCCAGGTGATCTTCGTCTCCTAAGATATCTGTCAATACAGCAAACTTGTCGCCTTTAGATATCAATCCCATCGCAACACCTGAAACGTGTTTTTGAATCGGGATACCTGCATCCATCAGCGCTAAAGATCCAGCACAAACAGTAGCCATAGAAGACGAACCGTTTGATTCAAGGATTTCACTTACTACACGAATTGTATAAGCGACCTCATCTTTAGGTAACATTTGCTTTAAAGAACGCATAGCCAGGTTACCATGACCTACTTCTCTTCTACCCGGCCCACGCATTGGCTTTGTTTCGCCGGTAGAGAATGGTGGGAAATTATAGTGTAAAAAGAAATTGGCATATTCAGATTTAGCGGCCGTTTCTGCCAGTAATTCGTCTAATGCAGTTCCTAATGTAACTGTTGTAAGCGATTGAGTTTCACCTCTGGTAAATAAAGCAGCACCGTGTGGAGAAGGTAATACATCCACTTCCATATCTAATGCTCTCACGTCTTCAAGTCCTCTTCCATCTAAACGTATCTTATCATTCAACATCATGTCACGAACAACATCATACTGAACATCGTGGTAATAATCTTTTGCAAGCTTTGAAGTCTGTTCATCCAGATTCTCTCCTTCGGCAATATTATTCTCCGTTTTCAAAAACCCGATAAGTTCTTCTTTAATTGCTTCAAATTTTTCAGAACGATCAGCTTTGCTTAAACTTCCTTTTGCAATTTCATATACTTTCTTTTCGGCAAAGGCATATACTTTTGCTTTTAAAGCATCGTCAGAAACCGGTTTAACATAGTCTCTTTTTCCCTGAACGCCAACCATGTCTCTTAATTCCTGCTGAGCTTTTACCTGAATCTTAATGGCTTCATGTCCAACTTCAATGGCTTTAATCAAATCTTCCTCAGAACATTCTTTTGCTTCCCCTTCCACCATCATAATATTCTTTTCAGTTGCAGCTATAATAAACTCATAATCTGCTCTTTCCAATTCAGAACGAGTTGGGTTAACGACTAAGTTTCCGTCAATTTTAGCAACTCTCACTTCAGAAATGATTTCCTGAATAGGAATATTTGAAACAGCCAAAGCTGCAGATGCAGCTAAACAAGCCATTGAATCGGGCATAATCTCCGAATCGCTGGAAAGTAAACTTACCAAAACCTGTACATCGCATAAATAATCATCTGGAAATAATGGTCGAAGTGCACGGTCTACTAATCGGGATGTCAATATTTCATAATCGTTCAAACGGGCTTCTCTCTTAAAGAATGAACCAGGAATACGACCTGCAGAATAAAATTTCTCTTGGTAATCAACTGACAATGGAAAGAATGATTGACCGGGACGAGGGTCTTTTGAAGCACAAACTGTAGCTAAAAGTATACAATTACCCATAGTTACGGTAACTGCACCATCAGCCTGACGAGCAAGACTACCAGTTTCTATGGAAACCTCTCTGCCTTCGCCAATATTAAATACTTTGCGATATTTTTGAGTGAGCATTTTTAAATATTTATGGATTATGTATTAGGCACTGCCTAGAGATAGTCATAACCCGGGTTTTTAATGGTAAAAACAGAAAAATTAGCATGTGCAGAAAAAACTATTCCCAACCGTGTAAATTCAGTTGGGAATAGCTATTAAATGCATATTGACTTATTTTCTTATACCTAATTTCTCAATCAAAGCACGGTAACTACTTAAGTTGTGCTTTTGAAGGTATGATAGTAAACGCTTACGTCTTCCTACCAATTTCATCAACCCGCGGTGAGTTGAAAAATCTTTTTTGTTTTGCTTTAAATGTCCAGAAATCTGGCTGATACGCTCAGTTAATAAAGCAATTTGTCCTTCAATTGATCCAGTGTTTGTTTCGCTAGCACCAAATGAGGCAAAAATTCCGGCTTTTTTTTCTTTTGTTAATGTCATCTCGTTTTTGTTTTAAAAAACATCCAAGTTTTTTTTCTTATTATTTTATGGCGGCAAAGGTAGATTAATATAGCAAAATACCAAAAGAAAATTGCTCTTAATTGATAGATTTTATGCTTTAAGTACCTGATTGATATTATATTTATGCCCCATCCAGCCAAAAATATGAAACAGATTCAATTATCAGAGGATACGAAAAACATTTTGGGTCTTAAACTTCCAACCGATCCACGTTGGGTTAACCTTGCCGAAATATCGATTGAGGATATTCTGACTGATCATGCATATTGCGAACAAAAGGCTGCGTTGACTTGTATCTCTTTAATTCAAAATTACCCGGAGAAAGAAAAACTGGTTATAGAACTAAGTCCGATTGTGACTGAAGAATGGGGGCATTTCAGATCTGTTCTTGCCGAACTTCAGAAAAGAAAACTGAAACTGGGCAGACAGCGAAAGGATATTTATGTAAATAAATTACTGGAGTTTCAAAAGAAAGGTGGTAGTCCGGATGATCGTTTTCTGGATAAAATGCTCACGATGGCACTTATAGAAGCCAGGAGTTGCGAAAGGTTTTTAAGATTGAGTGAAGGGATGAATGATGAATACTTCAGGAAATTTTACCGAAAATTTATGGAAAGTGAAGCTGGACACTATACCCTTTTCATTGAATTGGCTGATACTTATACAGCCAAAACAGTTGTTCGTAAACGATGGAAAGAATGGCTTCAGTATGAAGCGGAAATTATAAAAAACCTGGAAATACGGGGTGACAGGATTCACTAATCAGGTTTCATTTTTACAAAATAGCATACAAATATTTAACGTAATAAATGGGGGATTAAGAAAGATGAATTTTAATTTGAACCCGAAAAATAAGCGAGTTCATCATCCATTACTAAAAATGGATATTGACTTTGAAGCACTTTTACTTTTTCCAGATGAGTTTTCAGGAATTGTAAATGTGCATTAGTCAGCGGCTGAAAAGCTTTATGCTTGCGGGCTATGGAGATTTTCTTCAGTTCCTGCATCAATGATTGCGCATCCTCATCAATACAAAATTCTTTAAATTTATTTAATACCAGTTCTGTTGCTGCATAATTGGGATGAACCAGATCAACATCATAAAAACGATAATCCCGGAGTACATCAATGACTAATTCATAAGATGGAAAATAATGAACCTGCTCATATTTGCTGGTTAAATGATGAACCGACTCTATTAAACGGGCCTTGCTTCGGTTATTTTCTATAACGCCGTCCCGGATATGACGTACCGGGCTGATGGTAAAAATTACTTTTATTTTATCATTGAATTCAAAAAGTTGTTGCAGGCAATTATCCAGGTCGCCAATAATTTCTTCAATACCCATCAGGTGTTTGATAAATAGTTGAGCAGGTGCCCGATGACAATTGGCAACCGATACAGGCGTTTGATTTGAGTTGATCGTTTCTGTTAACCGATAAGAAAAAGACGAGCCTAATGTAATAATCAACCAATCGGCAGTTTTACTAAAAACATGTGCTTCTTGTTGTGATTGATTAATATTTTGCAGGCATATATCCTTATCGATATGAGAATACCGGCTATGGTGTGACCAGCTATTCCAAATTTCATTTAATTGAAAAAGATCAGCTCCGGTATATTTTTTATTTTGAATATAGGAAATGATACTTTTTGATACACTGGCTGGGTCGAAAAGTATACCGTTTGGATTTTGTAATATCGGAAATTTAAGATCGGCAAGTGCTGTGCCAATATTCTCTGTAAAACAAGATCCAATCACCAATAATTTTTCGGGATAGCGAATAGGAACGGGCAATTTCTTTAAATCGATATTTACCATTAAATCCATATCTATAAATTACGAGTTTTTATTGAAAAATTTCAGCAGATAATATCAGACTTTTGGCGAGTGCATCTTTATTCAATCCAATGATGATGTTTTTTTGTTCAAAATAATTGATCATTAATTCAGAATCCATATTGCCCACTAAAACATCATTCGCCATCGGACAACCGCCAATCCCTTTTAGTGCCCCATCAAACCGGGTACAGCCTGCATTGAGTGCTGCTTCTAATTTCTCTTGCCAATTATTTTTTGTTGAATGAAGATGAACGCCAATCTCTGTACCAGGTAATTCTTTGATTAAATGAGCAGTCATTTTTCCAATCTGTTCTGCAGTGGCCATACCTACCGTATCTGCCAGCGAAATTATTTGGATATCCATGTCAACCAATTTACTGACCCAATCAAAAACAATTTCTTCAGAATAAAAATCATCATATGGATTTCCGAAGCCCATGGATATATATACAACCAGTTGTTTACCTGTTTTTATACATATTTCCTGAATCTCTTCAACATTGTTCAACGATTCCAGAATGCTTGAATTGGTATTTCGTTGCTGAAAAGTTTCTGATACTGAAAAAGGGAATCCCAGGAAATTTATTTCTTCGTAAATACTGGCTTCTTCTGCTCCCCGAATGTTGGCAATGATGGCTAATAATTTTGATTTGCTCCCCGTTATATCCAAATTCCTGATGACATCTTTTGTATCGGCCATTTGAGGAATTGCTTTTGGTGAGACAAAGCTTCCAAAATCGATGGTATCAAATCCTACTTTTAAAAGTGCATTGATATATTCAATTTTTTTTTCGGTTGGAATAAATTTACTCCAACCCTGCATGGCGTCCCGTGGACATTCTATCAGTTTTATGTTTTGCATAAATTATCCCATCCGTTGTTTCATTGCTTCGTATAAGATAACACCACCTGCAACAGATACGTTTAATGATTCAAAATCACCGGCCATTGGAATTTTAAATTTCTCATCACATGTTTTTAGCAATGCCGGATAAATTCCTTTTTCTTCACTGCCCATCACAATAGCTACCGGTTCTTTAAAATTACAGTCCTGCAAATTCTTCGCTGCTTTCATTTCACTGGCAAAAACTTTTATGCCATTCAAATGCAGATCATCAATTGCTTTCATTAAACTATTTACCCGGCAAACCGGAATTTTTTCCAATGCTCCGGCAGAAGTGAGGATAGCATCTTCGTTTAAAGCTCCAACACCTTTGTCAGGTATGATGATAGCATGAACGCCGCAACAATACGCTGTACGGGCTATACCTCCAATATTTCGGATATCCGTAATTCCATCCAAAATCAATAACAATGGTATTTCACCTTTCTCTACCGTAAATGAAATAATATCCTGCAGATCATGATATTTTACTTTTGAAAGTAAGGCAATACATCCTTCATGACCTTCTGCATTAAAGCTGCTAATTTTTGCTCCGGGAACATAGTTAATCGGGATATTATGCTGGAATGATAATTTCTTAATCTCTTCCACCAGTGTGCCCTGCAAGGCATTCTGCATATAAATACGATCGAGTTGTACACCTGTTTTAAAGGCTTCAATAATCGCTTTTTGGCCAATAACCATGGTGTTTTTCTTAGGCCGCTGTTGTTGTCTATAATTTTTCACAAATCAAATTTAAGTTTTGTTCTACATAAAAAACCCCCGAAATATCGAGGGCTTTCTTTTTATTAAATGGCAAAAGCTTTTTTCACTTTTGTAACATAGTCTAATTTCTCCCAGGTAAATAATTCAACTTTAATTTTTTTCACTTTCCCCCCTGGTGTTTTGAACTCCTTAGTTACTGTTTCGTTTTTACGTCCCATATGGCCGTATGCTGCAGTTTCAGAATACATTGGTGTACGTAATTTCAACCGCTTTTCGATAAAATAAGGACGCATATCAAAAATTTCAGAAACAATTTTACCAATTTCGCCATCGGTCATCTCAACTTTAGAAGTTCCGTAGGTGTTTACATTAATAGAAGTAGGATTAGCCACTCCGATAGCATAAGAAACCTGAACCAATATTTCACTTGCAATACCTGCTGCAACTAAATTTTTAGCAATATGGCGGGTTGCATAAGCTGCACTTCTGTCCACCTTACTCGGATCTTTTCCACTGAAAGCTCCTCCACCATGAGCACCTTTACCACCATACGTGTCTACAATAATTTTACGACCGGTTAAACCCGTATCACCATGTGGTCCACCTATCACAAACTTGCCGGTTGGGTTGATGTGATATTTTATTTTATCGTTGAATAGTTTTGCATATTTCTTATACTTCGATTTTACCCGGGGTATCAGGATATTGATCATATCCTCCTTGATTTTAGCCAACATTTTTCCTTCGGCATCAAAGTCGTCGTGTTGTGTAGAAATAACGATGGTATCGATTCTAACCGGTTTATTGTTATCGTCATATTCCAGTGTAACCTGGCTTTTTGCATCCGGACGCAGATACCTGATCAACTTATCTTCTCTACGCAGGTTTGCCAATTCCTGTAAAAGTTTATGAGCCAGATCTAATGCCAATGGCATGAAATCTTCTGTTTCGTTGCTGGCATATCCAAACATCATTCCCTGGTCGCCGGCTCCCTGCTCCTCTTTATCTTTTCTTTCAACACCTTGATTAATGTCGGGGCTTTGTTCATGAATAGCGGATAAAATACCGCAGGAGTTAGCCTCGAACATGTATTCGCTTTTTGTATAACCTATTTTACGAATTACATCACGGGTAATTTCCTGAACATCGAGATAAGCTTTCGATTTAACTTCACCAGCTAAAATTACCTGACCTGTAGTAACCAACGTTTCGCAAGCTACTTTTGATGAAGGATCAAATGCAAGAAAGTTATCGATTAATGCATCAGATATCTGGTCAGCAATTTTATCCGGATGACCTTCGGAAACACTCTCAGAAGTAAATAAATAAGCCATTCAATAGATTTTTTCGGTTTAAGATTTAGATTGAAAAATGAAAAGTACGTTCTAATTTAGAACTAAATCGGGTGCAAAGATAACAACCTGATTGGTTAATTATTAAACGACTAAAATTAAAGTTTTGAATAAACGATTCGCAACCTCATTTTCTGGGAAGTATGGGTTCCGCCGCCAAGCCTGACTCTGCCTTTTGCTATATCGGGATTGGCATAAATAAATTGGTCAAAATCTATATTTGTTGAGGGATCTTTTACAATATCTACAACAAAGAAAGGGGCTGACAATCGTAAATTATAATTCTTTTCCTTGCCAGTATTTATATTTTGAACATACCTGGTGAGATTGAATTTCCAAATCTGAATTGGATTACCCAAGCCATCTATAGATTTTTTGCCCAACATTCCAAATCCATCAAAATTTGGCAAACCAGTATTGTCAATCTGAAAATCAAACGGTATAGTTCGGTGTCTCTTTTTGGCACTATCATATGCATCCAGAAACAAAACATCCGGTGCAGTATATAATTTATCAGATGGATCAAATATCTGCTCCATAATTAATTCGGCACGGTGAATAACTCTTTTGTTTAATAAACTCAAAGTAGGTATTCTAATATTGGCATACGACCCCGGTGTACCTTGAATAAACACTAAGTTATCTGGTAATGTGCCTCCCTGGTAAGATGCAATAGGCGTCCCTGAATAATCCCGTTGAATATAGTTAGCGTTTGCAGAACTAAATGTGAACTTAAATGTTGTTGAAACCGTGTCTCTAACACCAGCTTTATCCATTTTATAATAAAGTACCAGTTTGGTATTTGTATCATTCAAATTAAAACTACTCAATGCTTTTCCACCAAAAGCAGCATCCGGAATAACAGCAAATCCTTTATTGAAAGTCTTAAAAGCCGAATCGGTGCTGAATGTAGTTGCTGAATCTAGATTTAATAAACTCTGTCCAAAACTATTATTCAGTTTAATTCGTAGCTGATTGCTGGATTTTTCTTTAAACAATACTACAGAATCATCTAGGTTTTTAGGAGCATAGGTTTTAGACCCTAATAAGTTACTATACGTAAAATTATTTTCCCTAATCATATACGTTGAATCCCTCGAAAACTTATTCGATTGGTTCATTTGATACACATTGACTTTTTGCAAAGTATTGGTATCACCATAAGAACCCCGATAACTTAAAACCATAACTACTGAATCAAGATATAAGCTATCTTTTTTATTCGGATAAGTAAATGGAAATGTTGCCGGCTTTAATTCTAGAAAAAGAGATGCAGTAGTTTTTCCAAATAAGGGATCCGTATTGATAATACCCATAAAATGACGGTCTGTATTAACCAATCTGGTAGAATCATTTAAAATACTAAAAAGTTCGTTGTAGGCTTCAACCTGTAAGGTAGTATCAAAAGTATTTATGTTATCAACTGCCGGTATTAAATCCGAACCTAATTCCGTTGATTCATTAATTTTTTTACAAGCTGATAAGAGGATGACAGTAGTTAAAATAGCTCCTGTCAAGTTAAAAAAAAATCTGTTCTTCACGTAATTATTTCAATTCAGGGTTTGTAATATGTTTAGCTCGCAAGATCGTTATACAACTGTAAATACTCTGTTAAATCAGAATCAGGAATAAAATGTAATTTTTTCTTCCCTCTTAGTTTTGCAAACTCTTCTTCTAATTTTTTATCTACTTTATCTGCTCCAAAAGTTATTGCATCTGCATATGATGCGCCACCACGGAACATGGCTGTATTATTGATGTCTTTAAAAGCTTCCAAATCTTTTTCTTTGATCGAAGCATGTATCAGGGCTTTCTTGATGAAATCGCTGCCCAGTTTTTCTTTAAAGGTATTCTGTCCGATGGTGAATACAACTTTGCTTTGAGAGAAAACCGGCTCCTTTTTGTAGACCGTTTTTAAGTATGCAGGAATCAATCCGGTCATCCAGCCACTGCAATGAATAATATCAGGAGGCCAGCCAAATTTTTTCACTGTCTCTAATGCTCCTTTGCAGAAAAAAATTGACCTTAAGCCATTATCATCAAACCATTTTTCCTTTTCATCGGTAAAAATGAATTTTCGTTTAAACAAATCTTCATTGTCCAGGAAATAAACCTGTAATCGTGCGTTAGGCAATGAAGCTACTTTTATCTGAAGTGGATGGTCTTCGTTATCTACGGTAATGTTGATTCCGGAAAGTCTAACTACTTCATGCAAGCGATGACGTCTTTCATTGATTGTTCCAAAACGAGGCATGATGCACCGAATTTCAAATCCTTCACTATTTGACTTTATGGCAAGCCTTTTTGCTATTTCCGAAAATTCTGTCAACTCTACATATGGAGAGATTTCATTTGCAATAAATAAAATTCTTTTCTTTGTTGACATTAAATTCTTTTTAAGTGAATAAAAGGTAATGAACGGTACTGAAAGTTTGCAAAGTTAACTTATTTATGCTGATATCAAATAAACGATATCAAATACAAAAAAAATTTAATTCAATTTTTATTAGATGCTAATCGTAAAAAAAATAATCGACTTACAAAACGCAATAAAAAATCATCCAATAGTTGAAATAGGGTTCATTCCTACAATGGGAGCATTGCATCTAGGACATATATCATTGGTTAAAAGATCAAAAGAAGAAAATGGGTTAACCATCTGCAGTATATTCATCAACCCGACTCAGTTTAATGATTCCAATGACTTTTCTAAATATCCAATTACCATTGAAACAGATATAGAACTATTGGACAAAGCCGGTTGCGATATCCTATTCCTTCCATCAGTTGCTGAAATTTATCCGGATGGAACTGAATCTGGAAAAAAATATGAGTTAGGTGAATTGGAAAAAGTGTTCGAAGGAGAATTCAGGCCCGGACATTTTCAGGGTGTATGCCAGGTAATGGATCGATTATTAAAGATAACTGATCCCACTAAATTATATCTTGGACAAAAAGATTATCAACAAACAAAGGTTATGGGCAAATTGATTGAATTGAAAAATTTTGAATGTGCGGTTAAAATTTGTCCTACTCAAAGAGCATTGAATGGTCTTGCTATGAGTAGCCGAAATGTAAGATTATCCATTCAGGCAAAAGAAAAGGCTTCGGCAATTTTCGTATCACTCAATTACTGCAAGGATAATTACTTGAAAGAAAGCCCCGGAAATTTAAAAAATGGTGGGACTGCCTTTTTAATTGAAAATGGATTTGAAATCGAGTATTTTGAAGTCGTGGATGCTGATTCATTAAGGAAAATTACAAACTGGAATGAAAATCAGTCTGTCGTTGTTTTAGTGGCCGCATTTATTGAAGGAGTTCGGCTAATTGATAATATGATACTTCATTGATTCTCCTATTTTGAATTAATGAAATTATCTTTCTTTGCATGGCTTACCTTTATAAATTAGCATCAATTTAAAATGAATAAAAAGATCATCACCATATTGCAGTACGTTTTCTTTTTAGGACTAGGTATTTTTTTAGTTTGGTGGTCGGCCCGGGGAATTGATGAAAATGGATGGAAGGAAATAAAAAATTCTATTGCCCATGCTAATTATTGGGTATTATTCCCGGTTCTTAGTATCCTTTTTTTAAGTCATTGGATAAGGGCTTTGCGTTGGATTATATTAATGGAACCATTGGGTTACAAACCCAAAAAATCGAATACCTTTTTTGCGGTTATGATTGGATATATGGCCAACCTGGCTGTACCCAGACTGGGTGAAGTTTTAAAATGCACCCTTCTTGCACGTTATGAAAAAATACCTGCCGAAAAATTGGTTGGTACCATGATACTTGAAAGAGCAATTGATGTAATCAGTTTATTAATCGTTATTATTCTAACGATTATTGCCCAAACAGAAGTATTCAGTGAATTTATTAGTCAATATATCAACTTTAAAGATTTTCAATGGAAGTCTTTCATGTCTTACAAAATAGTATTAATTGTTATTGCTGCTGCCGTACTGTTCCATTTTTTAGCGAAATACTTTTTATATCGGTTTAAAAGAATAAAATTAATTCACAATATCAATAAACTTTTAAGAGGTGTTTTCCTGGGATTATTCAGCATAAGACACATACAGCATAAAACTTTATTTTTTGTTTATAGCATTCTAATTTGGGGTTTATATTATGTAAGCACCTATCTGGGATTATCCGCATTAC
The DNA here is from genome assembly GCA_043780275.1 of Chitinophagaceae bacterium. Lineage (GTDB taxonomy): Bacteria > Bacteroidota > Bacteroidia > Chitinophagales > Chitinophagaceae > MGR-bin208. The sequence goes on along the minus strand of JAYWCV010000057.1, from coordinate 2,573 downwards.
ACGAAACAAGTGTACTTGGATTCACTGAAGCCCTGTCTGTTTTATCATTTGGCAGCATTGGTATGATCATAACACAGGGCGGAATTGGAGCATACCAGATTATTATTCAAAAAACTTTGTTATTATACGATATAAAAGAAAACATTGGATTGGCATTTGGTTGGTTATTGTGGCTGGCACAGACATTTGTAGTACTCTTTTTAGGCTTGATTAGTTTTGTATTATTGCCACATTATAACAGAAAAAAACTTTAAACCATACATATGAAAGCAACAGGCTTTATAGCTCAAAAAACATTTACCCGGGATGAAATTGAAAAGCAGGTATTACGTTGGAAATTTTTCGGCAAACAAATAGCCTTTACCAATGGTTGTTTCGACCTTTTGCACCAGGGACATATTTATTCACTTACGCAAGCAGCCCAGGAAGCTGATATATTAATAGTCGGGTTAAATTCCGATTCCTCCGTTAAAAAATTAAAAGGATCTGACAGGCCAATCAATGATGAAAAATCAAGATCGATTATTTTAGCGTCTCTGATGATGGTTGATGCGGTAGTGATATTTGACGAAGAAACTCCATTGGGATTAATTAAATCAATTCTGCCTGATGTCTTGGTTAAAGGCGGTGATTATAAACCCGAAGAAATTGTTGGAGCAAAAGAAGTATTGGACGCAGGTGGGAAAGTGGTCATCAATCCTATTGTTAATGGCTATTCTACAACATCCATTATTCAAAAAGCTGGTAAAGTTTAATGATTGTTCTCTTCATAGAGCCTTTTAATTTGTTCAATTTGTTTGGTCATTTTAAATTCTCAGTATCCTTTCATATATTAAAGGATCTTAATGATAAAATATGTCAGTTGATAAGAAAAAAAATATAGTCCGTGATATAAGCTGGTTGTCCTTTAATGCACGGGTTCTACAAGAATCTGCTGATAAAACAGTACCCTTATGTGAACGGATTCGATTTCTTGGAATTTTCTCGAATAACCTCGATGAGTTTTTCAGGGTACGTGTTGCTACATTAAAAAGGATGAATTTAATTCAGAGTAGCAAAAACATGCATTTGGAAATAGATCCGGAAAAAATTTTAGAAGAAATTCAGTTAAAAGTATTGTCGCAACAAAGCGAATTCAATCGCATCTGGAAAGAAATTCAATTGGAATTAAATAAACAGAAAATATTTCTGGTCACTGAAAAAGAATTGACAAATGAACAAAAAGTATTTGCAAAAAAGTTTTATGATGATGAACTAAGTATCAATATTATTCCCTTGATGATTGAAAGCATACCTACTCTCCCTCTTTTAAAGGACAATGCTTTTTATTTAGCCGTAGTCATGTCACATAAAGAGTCTGCTTTGTCCAGAAAATTTGCATTAATAGAAGTACCGGCCAGGGCGATGAATCGGTTTATCATTTTGCCATCAAAACCGGGTACGCATCATGTAATACTTTTAGAAGACCTGATACGATTTAGTTTACCTGAAATCTTTTCTTATTTTGGTTATGATAGTTATGAATCCTATGTATTTAAGTTAACCAGGGATGCAGAATTTGATATTGATAATGATGCATTTTCTACGATGCTTCAGAAATTAGAAAAAGGATTGAAAAACCGGCGCAAAGGGAAACCAGTACGATTTGTTTATGATAAAATGATGGATCCACTTTTACTTGAATACCTGATCAGGAAGCTGAATATTTCCCGTAAGGATAGTTTAATACCAGGAGGTAGAATTCATAAGTTCAAGCATTTTATGGATTTCCCCGAGCATATTTTCGACACTAAAAAAGAACGTAGCAAACCTTTTATTCATCCGCAATTACTCGACGAAAGAATTTCTGATATCATTCAGAAAAAAGACGTCATGCTGCACTTTCCATATCATTCATTTAATTCCATTATCGATTTATTAAGAGAATCTGCCATGGACCCCGAAGTGGTCAGTATTAAAGTAACCTGTTATCGTTTGGCACCTCAGTCAAAAATCATTAATGCACTAATCAATGCCGTTCGAAATGGAAAACAAGTTACTGTTGTTATTGAATTAAGAGCCCGATTTGATGAAGAAGCTAATATCGTTTGGAAAGAAAGACTTGAAGACGAAGGTGTAAAAGTAATTCTGGGATTACCCGATTTGAAAATACATTCCAAACTTTGTGTAATTACTAAAAAGAGAAAGAAAAAAACAATTCAATATGGCTTTATAAGTACAGGCAATTTAAATGAAAAAACGGCCTTAGTATATGGCGATCATTGTTTACTGACTGCTGATAAACGAATCATGGCGGATATTAATCAGATGTTTAAGCATATCGAATTCCCGGAAGCAAAAAACAATCATTTAAAAAACTGTAAAGAAATTATTCCAAGTCCGTTGTATCTAAGAAATGAATTTATTAAATTAATTGATTTTGAAATAAAACAAGCGAAGCAAAAAAAGCCGGCCTCCATTATTGTAAAAGTTAATTCATTCTCCGATGAAGAATTTTCACACAAACTGGTAGAAGCTGCTAAGGCTGGTGTAAAACTGGAACTTATAATCAGGGGTATATTATGTATGTATAC
>JAYWCV010000056.1:0-6512 GCA_043780275.1 Chitinophagaceae bacterium | reverse complement strand
CAGTGCAGTTCCCATCAATAAAAGCAACCAACGTAAATTCTTCATGTTTTTTATTTTCAAAACAAATTTAACCATTTCAAATTCCGGCAATCAGTTCATTAACCTTATTTAACCTTATACAAAGATGGCTTAACATCTCTTTAATAGAGCTTTTCATTACTTTTGAGCATCAACTAATAAAAATGAAAAAAATAATATTTACAGGATTGTCTTTGTTTTTTTTAAGCAATCTTTTTGCCCAGATAAAAGAAGGAAAAATTGTTTATGAAAGAACTGTACAATCTCAAATGAGAGTGGCCGCAAACGGGCAGGGTGGGGTGCCTCCGGGAATGAATGAAGAGATGATGGCCCGATTTCAACGTCCCCGAACCAACAAGTTTGAATTATTTTTTGCCAATAACCAAACATTGTGGAAACAGGTGGAAGAACCTACACAGCAAAACCAAAACTTTGGTGGTGGTGGTGACCGTGGCGGTGGCCCTCCGTCTCCGGGGGGTGGCATGATGATGCGTTTTATGACTGCAGGGGGCGGAGCAGAGGAAATAGTTTTTACCAATATTAGTGAAGGAACCAGTATTTCTAAAAAAGGATTGGGTGTAGACGATTTTCTAGTAAGTGACAGCATCAAAAAATTGAGTTGGAAATTATCCGGAGAAACAAAGGAAGTATCCGGATACAATTGCCGGAAAGCAACTTCACAAAAAATTGGAACCAGGATGGAAGTGAAAATGGTTAATGGCAAGATGGACCGATCAGAAGTGGTAGATACTTCAATTTATGTGGCTTGGTTTACAACCGATATTCCGGTATCAACCGGACCAGAATTACAGGGCCAATTACCCGGAGCCATTTTAGAATTGAATATTAATAATGGCAGAACTGTCTATAAAGCTGTATCCATTTCCGATCAAATAAATGCCACCGATATTAAAGCACCGAAAGGCGGTAAAAAAGTTACGGCTGCTCAATTTGTTAAAAAAAGAGAACAGTTTATGGAAGAAACAAGCTCGAACATCCAGGGGCAAGGTGGAAACAGAACGATTATCATGAATCACTAAAATATTTTGACATAAAAAAAACCGCTGATTTTTCGGCGGTTTTTTTTATGTCTTAAAATTCAATTACCCGTCCACGTTCGTCGTCATTACGCTCCGACTCATAGACCAAAACATGAATTCTCCACTCCATCATTTCGTAAGCCATCATCAACTCCATTTTCAAATGCTTTAAACTTTTATCACTGGTTGCAGCTGTAAATATTGTATGGAAGAATCTTTTTTCCTCTGTTGGCTTTTCATATACTCCTTTGAATTTATAATGCTGGCCGTCATTAAATTGTACCGATAAATTATTTAACTGATTATAAAAGCTTCTAAATTTTCTTTCGGTTTGCATAAAATCAGTGGAAACATATAGCAAAGCCTGCCAACTGTTAATTTCTTTACTCAATGAACTGTATCGGGTGATACTGCAATCTAATGACCCCGCAGGCTTTATTTTACTTGTATAATCGGCTGACTGGGGATTTTCTACAATAAGCTCACCCAAGATGTTTTTGAAACCGTTGGGAAAATCTTTAACTATTTTTTCCATATCCAATGCAAAATTAGAAATGGTGCCCGGTAGTTTTATTTGTGCCTGTAAGGACTTAAAATGAATGGCTAAAAACAGCAGAATGAGGCTATATTTTTTCAAGCAGTCTGGATTAATCCGTGATTTTTATAATTTGCAAAATAGTTAAAATCTATCTAGCTACATACTAATTTAAACATCCAGACGTTTGAAACATATAAACCCAACCATCTATGAAAAATAAATCAGCAGAATTCAGTCGCGAAGAAGCCCGGATTTATAAAAATTATTACCGCCCTTCTTTCAATATTTTTCGCATTTTCAAATCCATCTTGGGTGTTCTTATTTCCGGTTCGCCACAAGTATCCCAACACCGTAATTATAATAAATAAATAGTTCTGAAAATAAAAAAAGAGCTTTCCATGGAGGCTCTTTTTTATTCATTCAATCATCCATTTATTATTGCATGATGCGGATGTTCTGCATTGTCCGTTCAATGTTTCTTGGCATCTGCTGTTGCCCACCCGACCTGTTTAAATTGTACGTAAAACCTAAGATGAAGAAACGTCTCAGAACAAGGCTTTGAACATCTTCTACATAGTTGTCGCCAATATTACGGTTGATGCTGATGTTTTGGTTCAAAATATCATTAATCCCAAATTTAATTTCCCCGTTTTTCTTTTTGAATAATTGCTTGGCAATACTGGAATTCAAAATGGTTAAATGTTGATTAAACCCAGTGGCACGGCCGGTATTGGCTGTGTAATCAAAATCCAAAGCAAACACAAATCCTTTTGGCATCAGGTAATTCAGATCGGCAGAATATACATGGGTAAAGTAATTCTGATTCAATGTGGATTGGATGCTGTATTTGGCTTGTGTATAGTTAATACTTGCTCCAACGCCAATATCGAACTTCTCTTTCAGGTTATAATTAATTTTAAGATCTTCCCCAATCGTAATATTATTGGTGAAATTATTTTGTCCGTTGATCATGTTCACATCCCTGTTTACCATGATACGTGTATTCGTTGTATAATTTCCACCTTTCAGCTTTTTAATCGGAAATCCAATGGTCAGATTTCCACTTCCTGCATAAGTACCATTCAGGTTTACAGGCAAAGTATTGGTAATACCTAATGCATTAATGGTTGATGAATTAACAATTTTGTTTTGTGTGTTGCTGAAGTTTACAAAAGCAAACATCGTTTTGAATTTATAGATATCAAAGAAAGTATAATTCAAACTGAAATTATTTATGAACTCCTGTTTCAGATTTGGGTTTCCGGTTCTTATATTCAACGGATCTGCTACATCCGGTACCGGTTGCAATTGCGAAACGCTAGGCTGATTGGTTCTTCCGCGATAATTGAAACGAATATTTTTTGCTCTTGAAAACTGATAGGTTGCAGAAGCATTCGGAAAAATATTCCGGAATGTTTGAGAAATCACTGTACTCTTAGTCAGGTTATCACTTATTAACTTGGTTTGCTGTACAGCTATACCTACCTGAAAATTAAATTTCTTTTGAATATATCTGAAATTAGTACCAAACCGGTCGGAAGTATTTGTATTCTCGAAATGATTGGTTAGTTGAGTTTGAACAATATCATATTCTCCCGTAGAAACATTATACCTGAATGTACGGTTATCAGAATCGGTGAGATTATTATTGTGTGAATAATTGAATTCCATCACTTTATTTTTTCCGATGGGCTCTGTAAATGAGGCTCCTATTGAATAGTTATTCGTTGTATTATCCAAACTGGTTTGTTGATCCTGAATACGATCCATCAATTTTACGCCTTGATAATTAAAAAACTTATTGCCGGAATAGTTTTTTGTAAACCGATCATTCACGGTATTGGTTTTTGAATAGTTTATAGATAAGGTTCTTCCTTTTTTACTTCTGAAACGGCGACGGAAGATTAGGTTATTGGTGAGGGTATAACCATCTCCTTCTGTTTCATTTATGGTACGGGCATTGTTTAATAAATAATTGCGAACGGGTGTTTCTGCAAACGAATACGTTGAGTCATTACTATACCTGTTCGAGTTCTGAAGACTTAATGTTGGGTTATAAATAATGGAGTTGAATGAATCGATGGCATACACCATATTAAAATTAAACCGGTGATTATTAGTTTCGTTGCTGGATATGGTGTTCTTAGTCCGGTTAATGACCGAATCTTTAAAAAATGTTTGCCGGTAACTATTCTGCTCATTTTCAGTTAAGGCATGATTAAAAGAATGGCTACCATTCACATCCAGTTTTTTGCTCCAGGTGTCTTTATAATTTAATCCGGTGTTCCAGCTATTCGTAATACCATTTAATCCGCCCACTCCGGTAGCACCCATATTCATACCGCCGCCAGCACCTCCGGCACCACTGCGTATAACCATTTGACCACCGCCAGCACCACCGCCTCCTGCAGCAGCACCTCCAGCACCGAAAAAACCCATCATGTCTGACAAACTAAAACCCATATTATTGGTGTTGTTGGCTTTGGCTACCATGGATACCTGTCTTGCCCCCTTAAAAATATTCGTTGATAGACTTGCATCATATCTTCCCTGATCACCGACACCTGCCGTTAATTTTCCAAATGCACCTTTCTTTTTATCGGCTTTCAATTTTAGGTTAATAGCTTTTGTTCTGCTTCCATCATCAATGCCATTGAATTTAGCTTGTTCACTCATGTCATCAAAAACTTCCACCGCATCTATCATGTCGCTACGCAGGTTTTTACTTGCCAGTTTGGGATCATTGCTGAAAAACTCTTTTCCATCTACATATACCCGTTGTACTGTTTCTCCCTGTGCTTTTACGGACCCATCTTTTTCAACCACAACACCGGGAAGTTTTTTCAACAGATCTTCTACATTGGCATTTTCTTTTACTTTAAAATAATCGGCCTTATAAGAAATGGTATCTCCCGAAACTTTGATTGGCACTGCACTTACGGTAACCTCACCTAAAGCCAAAAATTCTTTTTCCATTTTAAGGTCGGCCAAGTCAATATTTTTATCGGTTGCTGAGACGGTAAAATTTTTTTTAAGAATAGCTAATCCTTTATGAGAACCAAGCAATCTTAATTCGCCAAATGGCAACCCCTTGAATTCAAAATACCCGTTTTTATCAGAAAGGCCAAAATCTATCAATGAAGAATCTGCGGCAACGATGATTGAAAGAGTTGCATCACTCACCGGCAATCCGGTATCTGATTCAATTAATTTTCCTTTAAGAGTTCCGTCAGCTTTTTGTGCAAATGCATTCATCATAAAACACATTGCAAACAAAGAGAAGAATATTTTTTTCATAAAATCAAGTTAATGAGGTCACGAAAATAAAGTCTACGCATGAGACAGGAGGTTAATTGATGTTAATGAATGTGTAATGGCGTTTAAATCGTGTGAGTGGTTAACTGAAAAGATATTCAACATCTTCCCTGGTCAATGATTTAGCAAAACTTGTTTCATCAGAAATCAGATCTTTTGCTAACGCTCTTTTTCTTTCCTGTAGTGTTAGTATTTTATCTTCGATCGTATCCTTACATATCATGCGGTATGCAAAAATATTTTTTGTTTGTCCAATACGATGCGTACGGTCAATAGCCTGTTGTTCTACTGCCGGATTCCACCAGGGGTCTACGATATATACATAATCGGCCGAAGTAAGGTTTAATCCGACACCTCCGGCTTTTAAAGAAATCAAAAATACCCTGATTGTTTCATCTTCCTGAAAACTTTTAATAGCCGCTTCCCGATTGGGTGCCGATGTACTTCCATCGAAATAGGCATATTTAATGCCCAACTCATCCAACTTTTCTCGTATCAATGCCAACATGCCTAAAAACTGAGAAAATATCAAAGCCTTGTGATTGCTTATGTTTTCTATAATTTCCCTGGTAAGTTCTTCTAGTTTGATGGAGTGATTTGGCAATTTTACTTCTTCCGACATAATAGCCGGTGAGTCGCAGATTTGACGCAGTTTCATTAAGCCCTGCAAAATGGTTAACTGCGATTTTTGAATTCCCTGCGATTCGATAGTCCCTAATATCTGGCTGCGATACTCGTTCCGGTATGCGTCATAAATTTTTCGTTGTTCCTTTCGCATTTCGCAGAAAAGAATGGTTTCTGTTTTTTCGGGAAGATCTTTTGCAACTTGTTCTTTTGTTCTGCGCAAAATGAACGGGTACAGAATTTTGCGTAAGTGTGTTTTTTGTTCCTGCTCACTAAACTTATCAATGGGTATAGAAAACTCCTGGCGGAAATACTCCACACTACCCAGCATGCCCGGATTCAAAAAATTCATCTGTGCAAAAATATCAAATGTATTATTCTGCAATGGAGTACCACTCATGCAAAGACGATGCTTCGTGTTTAATAACACGGCGGCTTTAGTTACTTTACTTGCCGGATTTTTGATCGCCTGTGATTCATCCAGAACAGTAAAATCAAAATTAATGGAGACAAACAATTTCACATCGCTTCTCAGTGTTCCGTAGGTAGTAATAACAATATCTGTTTTTGTCAGTTCTTCTTTATACCTGGTACGGCTACTGCCATGATGTATCTGATAGGTGAGCCCATTGGTGAATTTTTTTATTTCATTTTCCCAGTTATAGATCAAGGTTGTTGGACAAACAACCAAAGAAATTATTTTTCCGTTCTTATTTTTTATATACTGCAAATATGTAAGAGCCTGGATGGTTTTACCCAATCCCATATCGTCTGCCAGGATTCCACCCCATCCTATTTCTGATAAATAATGTATCCAGTGAAAACCCGCTACCTGGTAGGGCCTCAGTACGGCATTCAAATTTTCGGGGATATCAATTTCCTTTATTTTTTTAAAACTTTTTAGCTGCTCGTATTTCTTCTCCAGCTCAAACATCAATTCATCTTCATTTCTGTTTTCATACAACTCATCAATCACA
>JAYWCV010000055.1:0-15975 GCA_043780275.1 Chitinophagaceae bacterium | reverse complement strand
TTTGATGTCAGGGACAAAGAATCGGTATTTAATGCGGTTGAAAAACTGCCAGAAGAATGGAGGAAAATAAATATCCTGATTAATAATGCTGGCCTGGCTTTGGGTCGTGATCATTTTGATGAAGGAAACCTGGATGATTGGGATACAATGATTGATACGAATGTAAAAGGATTGCTTTATGTAAGCAAGGCATTGATACCTTTATTAATTCATACTACTGATTCGGCGAATCCATCCCTTATCATTAATATGGGTTCGGTTGCCGGTAAAGAAGTATATGAAAAAGGAAATGTTTACTGTGCTTCTAAATACGCTGTTGATGCTATTTCAAAATCGATGCGCATTGATCTTTTAAAACACGGCATCAAGGTTACTGCCATTCATCCCGGTGCTGCAGATACTGAATTTTCGATTGTTCGATTTAAGGGTGATGAAGTAACGGCCAATTCTATTTATAATGGACTAACCCCATTATTGGCAAATGACATTGCAGATGCAGTTTATTATTGTTCTACATTACCCCCTCATGTATGTATTAATGAATTGGTAATTACCTGTACGCAGCAAGCCAATGCCATTTATTTTAACCGCAATTCAAGTTGATACAAATCAACTTAACATTATCGCTGACTTTTCTATTCATTATTGAACTAATTTTCCTTTCAGAAGAGTGAATCGAGTACTTGTTCGTGATTCTCATTCTCCCCAATCCGTATTTACCCTACGAAACATTACTGTTGATAAGTAATTGAGGTTAAAGCTTTTAAATCTGATTAATGTATTGTATTTTCATATCCGAATCCGATTCCTTTATACGTTTAAACCGTACCACCCTATGAAAAAACCATACTTATTCATTGCCGCAATTCTGCTGTTTTCTATTCAAAATATTTCTGCTCAAGGTAATAGTGTAAAAATTTCAAACACTTCTGCATTCTTTATTCAGCAACAGGCCGACAGTTTAAAAACGGTGTATGAGAATAAAGGATTTATACTTTTAAAAGCATCATCCATGAAAATGGAAAGCCAGTATGAAATGCCGGTTATTGTACCACTGAATGAAGGAACTTTTTACGAATTTATTTTCATCGGAGAATATACTTCCAAACTGTATGAAGTGAGAATGTATGACTGGGATGAGAAGATGGTTGTTTATCTGAAAAAACAATGGGGCGAAATTGATGGCAATATTATCGACTATTCCTATATTCCTAAAAAATCTGAAATGCACATGATCAAACCGATTCAGGTAAATAAGAAGAAAAAAATACTGGATGGTTATGTAATGCTTTTCAAAAAAGTGAAATAATAACCCATACTCTAATAATAAAGATCCGTCCAAAAGACGGATTTTTTTATGCCTTTACTTTAACAATGCAAAGTTTTTCTTAATTTGTTATCAAACAATTATAAAATGTCTTCTTATTTCACGTTTTTCATCTTCGCTGCGTTTGCTATGCTTTTTCTCGGAATTTTAAGTATACTACTCCCTGCTAAATTCACTAACATTTATTATGGTGTAAAAACTAAGTGGACTACATTAAATCCGGATTCCTGGAAGGATGGGCAGAAGCTTTTTGCATTTAGTTATTTTTGTATTGGCTTAATTTACTTTATACTTGGTATTTTGAAAGTTACAGTAGAAGATATTGGATTTTTCTCCGTACTCATCATCATCATAGTGCACAAATTATCCATTTTTCTGGTTGATAAAATACTTGCCCGCAAATATGGATTGAAGGTTTAATTCCTTGCTTTTCTTAACATTAACTCTGGAAAAAATTTCATCAGAATCAGATATATACTTATTGCGCCAACGAAACCCTGATTTGTAAACCACCCCTTGTGTTGGTGACCGGTGCCGTGGTGGCAACTTTAGGATCTACCCTATTCTGCTCAAAGAATAGTTTCAGGTTTATTTTACTGTTCAACACATAATCTATTGATGGAGAAATACGCATCACCCGTTGGCCGGCAGTTCCGAAAGAACTTTGTTGGTCCAATTTGCTATTAGCTGTTGCATCATCCCGGATGCTGAAATCAAATTTGAATGTAACATCATTATCCAACTTCATTCCATTCTTCCCTATTTTAATATTCTTAATAATAGGTACTCCTTTTTTACGCCAGTTCATGCTTATTACAAATTCGGTAGAACGGTTTTCGGCCAATTGATAATCGATCAAGCTGAGACTTAATTGCCTCGATTTTTTATACTCGGCCCGAACGGATAATTGATTGGTAAATGTCATATCCAGTTCAAGCAATGGACTGAATTGTTCGCTGATAGAAATGTTTGGCACCAGGAAGAATGGAATATAATTTCCTGTCAATGTATCGCGGAAAAACGGGTAAGAAACCCTGAATGGATCCTGGAATAATAAAGCGGTATTAAAACTATTCATACTCAGGTTGCTTTGATACCCGTGCCGTATGGTAAAGTTTGTAAATATTTTTTCCAGGGCTTTCAATTTCGACAAGCCGCTATAGCTGATATTCCAATTCGGTTTTGGTATCAAGCCCGAAAACGGATTGGACCGGATATTTGGATTGGCGTTTTTTATTAAACTGATCGTAGCCGGATCCTTATTGGTATATGCCGCCAGAAAAGCCGGAATTACTACATCCTGTGCATATCGGCCATACCCTTTATAATATCCATCAGATCCAGCAATGGGGTTTGGTCCATTGTAATCATTGGCCTTACCCAGACGCTGAGATAAAATAAGCCGGTTGGATTGGAACGTTTTAAATGTTTCAGAAATCTGATTCGGATCGAATGGTTCAAACAGGGTTTGAAAAGCGATATAGCTGATACTGAAACTACCCATGGCATAAGGGTTCAATCTTGTAAGACCTGAGAAGCCGGTTGTGTCTTTATATAATTCTGAATACTGTTTATCAAATGACTTATCCAGTGTGATGTCAATATTAAAATCGCGGAAAGGACTTACCTGTGCCGTAATATTTAATCGTTGATTTAATCGTTGCCTGATCATGGATGTAAATAAAGAATCGGTACTCAGCAATCCCCTACTTCCTATTTTATTTATCCAGTTTGTATCGGGTTGATACCCAAAAAGAAAATTAAACCCGGGCTCCTGGCTTCTCCAGTTTCTTCCTAATAACATGGTACTATCCATATAACCGGGCAATGTAGTACCCAAATCTTCGGTATACTGAATTCCAATTCTTTTTACAGAGGTAAGAATATTTCCAAAGAATTTTGGGATAGCACCCCATTCAGTTATTTCATTCGGATTCTTTTCTTTTTTTGAAACTCCTTTAGCAGTATCCTTTATAGCCGATTGATTTTTTGCTTGTTTTGGAATAGCAGCATTTTGCACATTTAATCCTCTCAGGAATTTAAACTTGCTATACAACTGGTCAAAATTAAGGTCACTTGTCAAACTGGTTGTTTGTCCATTCATCAATATATTACCCTGTGGTTTAGCAACTAAAGAAGCGGCTGTCCAATCGTATTTGGCTACATAATTTGCACGTAGAGTGGTCCAGTCAATCAGTGGGATTTTTTTAGTTGGAAAATTATAAGACAAACTTGCATCGTGATGATAATTTATATTCCGTCCTCCTTTGAAAAAATTATTGCTTAGAATATCTTTTTTCTCCCGGGTATCAATTCTACCGGCGGGTTCATCCACACGGGAATTATTAATAGCATTTAAATCCAGGGTCATTGATCTGCTCAGGTCCCAGCGTAAAGAATAAAACCGGTCAATGGTAAAATATTTATCATAGGTTTCCGGAATTTTATATTGTCCACCACCCACATTTTTGGGCGTAATAGCACCAAACTGTCTGAAAGCATCTGCTTTAATAGAAACCAATGAAGGGATATAGTTAAAGTTCAAATCCTTTATCAGTGCAAACCATGGCGATTTGGTTTTGATAATATTTTTAAACGGTTCAACAAACTTTGTCTTTGGTGCATAATTATACGCAATAGCACCACGGGTTCTTTTTATTTCTTCTTGTTCAACTAATGGGCTATGATGATTGATTTCTGTAAAAGAATAATTCAACGAAAAATTAGAAACATCCCATGGCATGGAGGGTTTATCGTTTGTTTTATTCTTTTTTACATTAGTTAAATTAAATGTTTTGATTGTTGTTACATCTACTGCATCTTTTAAAACAGAATCTTTTTTATTTGCAGGCAATAAACCTATTTTATTTTTTAGCTTAACATCCAAATCATAGGGATCATATTCCGGTGTACTGGATGTTCTACTAATTCCTGCATACATGGGTATTTGCAAGCCGACTTCTTTTGGCAATAGTTTTCCCAGTTCAAGGTTTGATGCAATATCAAATTGGTAATAATCTTCGCGGCTCCGTTCATTTACTTTTTGTTCAAGTGTACCAAATCCACTTGAACGAATATTTCCCGCTAAAGAAATATTTCCAAGATCGGCAAGGTTTAAATCCACTCTTCCTACAGCGGCCCATCCCCCCTCTTCATCTAATTTAGATAACCGAAGTTCATTGAACCAAACTTCGGCAAATGCCGTTTCTATTTTATCATTTTGTACGGCCAGCATAATTCCTCTTACTTCACCCAGGTTCGGATTTCCTAATATGGAATAAGCACGGCCATCCGATTTTTTTTCCTGGTAATATTTTGATGGAGAAACGCCATTCTTGTTTCTCCGGGTTTTCAAAGCATCTAATTCAGACATATTGAAATCCAAATTATTTGCCAGGGGCCATATTTCCAAAGAATCCCTTGCACCAAAAGGCGTCACCTTCAACGGAATTTTTACTTCATAATAATTGCTTACAAAATCACTACCAATGCGTACTACTGCATTTAATACATCATCAACTATTACTTGGTATCCGGGAACAGATTCGGCATGAACAAACATTTCCAGTTTTCCATATTGCCGAAGATCCAGGTTCATTGTTTTAAAAACACCTCTGGCCTGGCTGTTCAATAAATTATTGTATCGCAGGCTTAAGGATTGTTCATTTTGCAATAATTGAATATTATTATTACTCAATTGCTGCTGACGTTCAATTCCGGGAGGAACCATATAGCGTATGGGTTGACGTTGATCGTTTTCTTCCAGATTTACAGCAGACACATTCATTATTGTGGGATCATTTGCCGGAAGTGGTAAAACATTTCCGATCGTATCAATTTCATAGGTAAATTTTCTCCATTGATTTCTGATCAATTCCAATTTACCAAAACGTGCAACGATGGTGTCTTCGAAACCGGTTAAAAACATCCGCATAAAACGGATCGATTTAAAGTCGGGGATATTACCCACTTTCGATTGATATCCACTAATCGGAATCCGGAACAAATACCAACTCTCATCTCTTTGTGATCCATCTGCCAAAATTACCTTGACCGTTCTTTTATCGGTAATAAAATTATTACCCACCTGCATGTTTGGTTTTAGTTCAACGCGGTATTGAAAATATTCTTCAATTTCATTCAATGTATTATCTCTGTTTAATTCCTCCTGGTCGGGATATAATGTAAAAGCATTGGTGAACTGATCGTTTGCAGTAGATACCGGAGAATTTCCCTGTGGGTTATTAATTTGTTTATACCGCTGTAGAATACCTGAATTCTGCTGATCGTATGAAGCATCCCGGTAATTACGGAAATTGTCATTCGATGGATCTGTCATTGCATTTTTAAATACGGAAGAATTTGCACCAAAATTAGTAACCAGGTTATTCAGGTATGGAGCAAATTTTTTGGTTTCCAATGAGTCGGTTAATCCATCAAAACCAACATCCTGAAATGGCCTGTCTGCCGGGTCATTGGTAAATGCCGTAGTAACCTGCACCGGATTTGAAGGAACTCTTCCCCAAATTGTTGAAGTATCAATCAATGCAGGAAAAAGTGGAGTAGGTAAGCCATTTTCAAACAACCGTTTTCCATCTCTTAATATATCCTCCGATATATTTCCCAGGTCAATATATAATTCTCCACCACTGCTTAATGGTTTTTTTATAAATGGATCCTGAACCCAAAATTCCATGAATTCTACATTACCTGTTTCAAAATCTGTCTGGTCAATACTCCGTTGAATTCCTCCCCAAGCTTTTTTAGGATACAGTAAATTTCCATTCGCATTTATTTTACCAACTCTCGATTCAAAATTATACGGTCCTTTTTCTCTTGGATAAAACGCTATATCAAATGTTGTTAATAGGCCTTGTCCTAAATCGTTTGTTCGTTTCGGAAAAATTTCCTGCTGTAAAACCTGTCTTGTTTCAGGTTTAGAAAGTTCGATCAAATTACTCCGTAACGGATTATTCGGATTTCTTTTTTCCTGTAAAACAGATTCAATATTGTACCAGGCAATTTTTGCCCGGTTATATCCATATTCAAGGTTATTTACCAGTTCCGCTTCCGGGAATAAAATATTTCCGCTGTTATCTTTCGCTTTTTGTGGAGTTGAAGCAAGAGACCAGCTTATCAATGGAAAACGCAGATCAATACTGTTCCGGGTTCCTTCAAAATCATCAATATAGATTACGCCTGCTCCACCCTTACCTATTTGCGGTGCATGGCCGGGTTTCAATACGGCGGCTTCGCCATACGCAGTAATATTCGACATGGTTTTGGTAGAATAAAACGGAAGTTTATCCAACCATTTAGTTACACGTGGTACTTCATTTTTATAATCTACATCCACTCCAAACATGGCATTACGTATCGGATCATCGCCATAGGTTTGCTTATTGAAAAATGGACGTTCACTTAAACGAACTACTGTTCCTCCAATACTTAATTTTTTGTTGACCAGGTAATCCAATCTTAATCCCAAATAATTTTTTTGTTGAATTCCAAAAGAAGCATTGTTTTCAAATTGAACATTCACCGGCAGACCACCATTAATAATGGCCGGATTAATTATTCTCAGCGAACCGAGATCATAATTGATTTCATAATCCAGGTTTTCACGCAATACCTGTCCGCCAGCAGTAACCGTTACCGACCCGGGAGGAATATTAAATCCTAATTGATAATCGCTGGTAATAGCCGATTTTGATTTACCGATAATTTTAAACCGGTTTAGGTTTGCATAGGTTTGTGCAATAGCTTTAATAGTATCGTACAAAGGATAATACAAATATTTATTCCTTTGCTGCGGTGTGGTATAGAGATAATCCAGATCGTGACCAAATGGTTCTAATACCGGAAAGATAATCCGACTTTGAGAGGAAATGACTGTGAAGCCTTCTAAAAAGTCAAAAACCCCATCGGGTTGCGGATCGTTTTGATTGTTTAACCTATCCAGATTAACTAAAGAAATAATTGGCTGTCCTTTGTATTGTGCAATCACATCATCCGGGGGCATATATCTTTTTTCTCCCAGGCTGGGTTCTTCATAAAGCATATCCAATTTAAAATCCTGCCTTTCCAATTGGCCAAATCCTACTGAATAAACGTTTTTCATCATCAAATCCCAAATTGGCAACGCCGGTCTTTGAGAAGTTGCTTTCAGTAATTTTAAAAACAAAACATTTTGCGAAGTACCTGTACTATCCGGAGGAACATCTTGCGAAAATTCTCCTACCTGGTATACTTTTCCATTGTACGTATATTGGTAAGCAACACCTAAAACTTCATCGGGTTGTAATGGTTGATTCAAAGAAATAAATCCAATTTGTGGATTAAAATAATAATCGGTCAACTGTAATTTTCGTGCAAATGTTTTTTCAAAATCCTGTACCGCTTGCAAACCCAAACCGGTTAATGCACTTTGAACCCGTGTTGAATTACGGTTGGTTGGGTTGGAAAGTAAGGATCGATATAAACTGTTTGCATCGTTTCGGGGAAGAAATCCACCGGCACTTACCCAAGGCCCATAGGGATTTACTTCGCCAATATCCATAAATGATACTACGTCTCTTGTTTCCGTTGTAGCTCCGGTTCGGTTGGTAACCCAAACTTCCATTTTCAGAATCTGTACCGCTGAATTAACAATAGGCAAATTTTTCATGGCCTTATTGAAATTGGTTCGGAAATATTGAGCTATAAGAAAATGTCGGTTCTCTTCATACTCATCTGCTTTTAATGTAAAAGCTTGAGAAGCTGCACCACCCTGCATACCTAATGACTGACGCTGTGCCCGTTGGTTAGCCAGCACCGTAGTAACAAACAATTTTCCGAACTGTAATTGTGTTTTTATTCCAAACAAAGATTGTGCCCCAGGAATCAGCGTTCCTTTGGAACTGAAATTTACATTACCGGCCTGAAATGTTTTTAGTATTTCATCATCCCGGCCCTGGTAATCGAATTTCAATTGATTCTCAAAATCGAAATTGGCCAATGTATTATAATTGATAGGTAGTTTTAGTTTGTCGCCGATATTCCCATCAATCTGCAACTGCGAATTCATATTAAAATCGAATCCACCATTTTTTCTTGCCCGTTCAGGCAATGTTGGGTTATTCACATTTTGCCCCTGGTAACCTGCCATGATATCTACAAAACCGTTTGGCTTTATATCAATTTTTCCATTCCCGATAATCCTATTCACCCAATCATTTACAAAATTGAATTTGGGTTTAACCATCCGACGGTTCATGTTTGCTAGCATGTTCGCCCTGTTTTTGAAATACTCGTTCTCATCTTTCTTTCCCTGCATTTCCAAAAACTCTTTCATTGAAAAACTCATCGGTGAACGATAATACTGATTCCCTATTTTTTCAATAACCATATATTGTTTGGTCACCGGATCGTATTCAACGCTGCGTTTTACAAAAGCGGTATCGTTTAGTTCGAAAGGATTTTTTTTAGCATTCAGTGTAGAAACACCATATTTCTCCAACAATGGATTTCTGGATGTATCAGCATCAAAAATTTCGGGAGAATGAAAATTTGCATTTGTTTTCGGTACATAAGCCTTAGCCTGCAGGAATATTGCATTGATGCTGGTAAAAACTACCAACATTCGGAATATATTAAAAGATATTCTGGTCAATTTTTCTCGTCAATTATTCACTTAAAAATTATAGCGTACGAAGTGCCAGTTTTATCAGCTCTTCAATGGCCAGGTTAGGATTAGCAGCCTGTACTGATTTTAAGGCCTTTTCTGCTGCCATTCTATTGACTCCTAATGCCATCAAAGCATTTAACGAATCAATATGTAAAGTATTGTCTATCAAAGGAGAAATATTTGAATCGAGTGGATGTTTTGCTAATTTATCTTTCAGTTCCAATACCAGTCTTTCGGCCGTTTTTTTGCCTATCCCTTTTATACTTTCCAAAAGCTTGATATTAGCATGTACAATAGCTGATGCAATTTCTTCGGGTTTCATGTACGAAAGCATGGCCCTTGCAATGGATGCACCGATGCCGGAAACACTTATCAGGTGCATGAAAAGTTCTTTTTCTACTGTATCAAAAAATCCATAGATCACATGCGCATCTTCACGTATGAGTAAACTGGTATGCAAAATTCCTTTTTCGAGATTTTGTATTTTGGTATACGTATTTAAACTTATCTGTACTTCATATCCAACTCCATTCACATCGACATGAACAGATGATGGTTTTTTATCAATAAAATCTCCTCTCAGGTATGCTATCATAAGTGCGAAAATAGGTTAAGCTGTCAATTTGTATATTTGTCATCAAATTTATTATTCTTATATCGCATTCATGGAAAAAATATACGCTTCAATCACCGCTGTAGGTGGTTATGTACCCGATGATAAACTAACCAATAAGGACTTTGAGAAAATGGTAGATACCAATGACGAGTGGATAAAATCCCGTACCGGTATTTCCGAACGAAGAATCTTAAAAGAAAAAGGAAAGGCAACTTCTGATTTAGGTGCTCCTGCAGTTTTGGATCTTTGTAAAAAAAGAGGCATCGATCCGTTAGAGATCGATTGTTTGATTTGCTGTACGGTTACTGCCGACATGCTTTTCCCGGCAACGGCAAATATTATTTGTGATAAGATTGGTGCTAAAAATGCATTTGGATTTGATCTTGGAGCTGCATGCTCAGGGTTTTTATTTGGTGTAACAACCGGAGCCGCTTTTATTGAAAGTGGCCGTTATAAAAAAGTCGTGGTGGTAGGTGCCGATAAAATGAGTGGAATTGTTGATTATACAGACCGTACTACCTGTGTACTTTTTGGAGATGGAGCAGGTGCCATTTTATTGGAGCCGGGAGAAGAAGGATATGGTGTATTAGACAGTAACCTGAAGAGTGATGGGATTGGAAGAAATTTTTTATACCAAAAAGCGGGTGGTTCTTTAAACCCTGCATCTATTGAAACGGTTACTAATAAAGATCATTTTATTTTCCAGGATGGGCAACCCGTATTTAAATATGCCGTTAAAGGAATGGCAGATGCCAGTGCCGAATTATTGGAACGCAATCATTTAACTGGTGATGATATTGCCTGGCTGGTTCCTCATCAGGCCAATAAAAGAATTATTGATGCAACGGCTAACCGTATGGGACTATCACATGATAAAGTGATGTTGAATATTGAACGGTATGGAAATACAACGGCTGCCACCATTCCACTTTGTTTATGGGAATGGGAAAACCAATTGAATAAAGGCGACCTGATTGTTTTAGCTGCTTTTGGCGGCGGATTTACCTGGGGAGCCACTTTAATTAAATGGGCTTATTAATTTTACCTAAATTTTTTTAATTATGTTTAGATTTTTTACTGTCGTTTTATTGGTCTTGTTTTCCATACCTGCTTTTGCTCAAAAAGATCCGATTGAAAGAATATGGTTGACTCAGGAAAAAAGTTCGAAGGTGCAGATTTTCAAAGCCACTGACGGGAAATACTATGGTAAAATTGTATGGCTTAAGACAGCAAATGATGCAAAAGGTAAACCCAGAACAGATATACATAATTCAAATGAATCGCAACATCATCAGCCATTATTAAATCTGATCATGCTGAAAGGATTTTCGAAAACAACTGATGCAGAAAATATTTTTGAAGGTGGAACTATTTATGACCCCAACAATGGGAAAACTTATTGTGGAAAGCTAACATTGAAAGGAGATAAAATTCATATGCGTGGATTTCTTTGCAGCTTTTCGTTTTTGGGAAGAACGACTACCTGGACATTGACTGAATAAAGATTATTTTCTAAATATTCTGCATAAAAGAGACGGTTATCAGACTGTCTCTTTTTTTATTTCTTCCTGCTCCACAAAATAAAATCGGTTGCCGGAATGTCCTTAACAGCAGATTGCCGAAGCAGATTTACCAGTTGACCCCGATGATAGGTTCCATGATTAAATATATGAATCAGTACCTGGTAAACCGGTTGTTTAAATTGTTCTTTTTTAGAATTCTGATAAGCAAAAACATGGTTCAAGGCAAGCTCGGAAGCTTTACCCACCCACTCTTCAAATTGTTTGGATTGATCTATCTGATTCTTGACTAATTCCTGAAAATTGCTGCTGTAAACTTCACTTGGAACAATGATCCGTTCCTCTAATTTTATTCGTTGCCACCAAATACTTTCGGCATCCCACATATGAAGTACTGTTTTAAAAATACTTTTAAAACTGCTTGGTAATTCGGCAACCAATTTTTCTTCGGGTAATGTCAGCATGCTATTTCCTACTTGCTGATTTGCCCACACATTATACGCAGCTAATTGTAGCAATAATTCTTTCATGTAAAAAATTTTGGCAATAAATAGATGTTATTTTTCAAAGAAAGCACATTCATCACTAATTATTATAATTTTGAATGAATTAGTTTTCTATTTTAAAAAAATAATATGGGCAAAAAATCAATATTCAAAGGCTTTAGTTCAACAGCCATTCATGCCGGTCATAAACAAGATCCGAACTATGCGCACCAGACTCCTATTTACGCATCATCCACCTATGTATATGATAATGCTGAACAAGGCATGCGTCGCTTTTCAGGCGAAGAACAGGGATATATATACAGCCGATGGGGTAATCCTATTTTTACGGAAGCAGAAGAGAAGATTGCAGCTTTGGAAACCATTGGTTTAACAGACCCTACTGGCGAACCATTATTAGTAAAAGGTATTTTGCATTCCTCCGGCATGTCGGCAATTGCTACTTTACTTTTATCTACTCTAAAACCCGGCGATAAAATATTAACGCATTTCTCCTTATATGGAGGTACGGAAGAATTGGTGCACAAAGTTTTACCAGACCTTGGCATCTTTGCAGTCATTGTGGATTTGCGGGATATAAATATTGCTGAAGAAGCGATGAAGGCTGATACATCTATAAAAATGCTTTATCTCGAAACACCATCCAATCCTACCATGCAATGTGTTGATCTGGATGAATTGAGCAAGCTTGCAAAAAAATACAATATGCTGGTAGCTTGTGATAATACATTTGCAACGCCTTACTTACAACAACCTTTTAAATATGCGGTAGATTTTGTTGTGCATTCTACTACCAAATTCCTAAACGGACATGGAACGGCCATTGGTGGAATATTATTAGGACGGAATATAGATTTCATGAAAACAAAAGTCACCAAACATCATCGTTTATTGGGTGGCAATTCAAATCCATTTGATGCTTTTCTTTTAATACAGGGAATAAAAACCCTGGAAGTAAGAATGGAACGGCATTGCAGCAATGCTATGGAAGTGGCTCATTTTTTAAATAACCATCCGGCAGTAGAAAAAGTGAATTACACCGGCCTGGAATCGCATCATGATTATGTGGTTGCCAATAAACAAATGCGGCATCCGGGTGCCATGCTTAGTTTCGAATTGAAAGGAGGATTGCAGGCAGGCATCAACTTTATGAATAAACTGGAGATGTGTGTACGCACCGTTTCACTGGGTACGGTTGACACATTGCTTTCACATCCGGCATCCATGACACATCATGGGGTACCAAAAGAACAACGAGAGAAATATGGCATTACGGATGGCTTGATCCGTATGAATGTAGGTATTGAAAATATCCAGGATATCATCAATGATTTGGAGCAATCACTCAGTTAAGCAAAAATTCAACTTTCAAAGCCACTAAAAAGAAATAGAAAAATGGAAATTACAGTTAGAAGAGCGAAGAAAGAAGATTGTCCACGTATTCTTGAATTGATTCAGGAGCTGGCCGATTATGAAAAAGCACCTGCTGAAGTAACGGTTACGTTAAACCATTTTCAGGAAAGCGGATTTGGCGAAAAGCCGGTATGGTGGGCCTTTGTGGCCAGCTCCCCCTCTCCTTCGGAGAGGGGGCCGGGGGGTGAGGCCATTCTTGGATTCGCACTTTACTATATCCGTTACTCTACCTGGAAAGGACAAAGGATGTACCTCGAAGATATCCTTGTAACCAATGAAATGCGGGGAAAAGGAATCGGCAAACTTTTAATGGACCGATTGATTGAAGAAGCCAAAGAAAAAAACCTGCATGGCATAACCTGGCAGGTACTTGACTGGAATGAACCAGCCATAAATTTTTATAAAAAATACAATGCCGGCTTTGACGCTGAGTGGGTTAATTGCAGCCTTACAGTATAAATAAAGAAGTCCGGGGAAAAATCGGACTTCTTTATTTATATTTTTTTTATTGTTGAATGATAATTTTTTGAACCTGCGATTTTCCCGAATTCATTACCCGCACAAAATAAGTTCCTGAATTTATATCGGCAATATTTACAGAAGCATTATTCATACCTGTCAATACAGAAATTCGCTTTTTCATTATTACAGAACCAAGCTGATCAAGTACATGCACTTCGGCAAAACCTGTTTTATCTGATGGTATAATGATATTGATTTGCCCCCTGCTCAATGTTGGATAAACTTTGACAGATGCGGATTGAACGGAATTTTCTGTTGCAATAATATCAGTCATTTTATTTGTAAATGAACTATTCATTGAACTGGCAATATTACCAGAAGGACAGGATGACGATGCATAAGGACCTCTGCTTGCAGAAATAAATCCATCCATACGTGTGGCTTGTCCATTTGTAAACATATACATGCAGCGGTCGTCGGTATAATCCATATAATTCATCCACATTTTGATGGGTCTATTTTTACACTTGCTGGTTTCATTATTAGTTCCACATCCATAATTGGCTCCATCATGAAGTGGTGTATCGCCAACTTTATCATCTCCGCAGTTACGGTCGCCCCAAATATGCCGCAACCCAAACCAATGCCCCACTTCATGTGTTGCAGTTCTGCCTAAATTGTAAAGTGAATACAAACCAAAATTAGAGCCACTACCAAATGCTTTATAATGTACTACCACACCATCTGTTGCCACATTGCCACCGGGGAACTGCGCATAACCCAATAAAGAAGTTCCTAAATCACAAACCCATATATTTAAATGAGTCGTTGGAGTTACAGGATCACTTCCTCCTGAGCTTGTTTTTTTTACCGGATCACCAGTATAGGAAAATGAAGAAACCGTTGTTGATTTCCGCACTATTTGCGTAAGGCAAAATTCTATTCTACTATCACCGGCATAACTACTATATCCACTCCAAATTGTGCTTGCATTTGTAATCTCCGTATTTGTTTTATTAAAATCTTCATTCAATACTTTAATCTGGGTTTTTACCTGCGCATTAGAAATATTTTCTGCTGCTGTATTTGGATTATAAACTACATGCACAACAACTGGAATAAAAACTTTTGCACTTGTTAAAGAAGGAATCAGTTCCGGTACTCCCCCGCCACCATTACCCGGATTACCCGTTTTTTTTGCTTCAATAAATTTTTCTACCCTTATTTCTAATGCATCCAAACTTTTGCCCCGTTCGGAGTTTTGTCTTATTTGATCCTGAAGATGTTCATGCGAAGCACATCGTTGAAGTGAAGTATTTTGTTATGCTTGCAACGATAAAAAACTTAAAAACCCACACAACAATAACAAAGAAAACAAAATCCGTTTCATAAGTTTAAGTTTTGTTGACTTTAAATTTACAATTTTTATGCATAATATTCAAATATTATCGCATGCGTTGAAAAGTAAATTAACTGATGCTTTCGGCAAAAACTTCTTTATTAATTTTTAAAACCAATCCTTGTAAAACCTTACCAGGGCCGATTTCAGTGAACTTAACAGCCCCATTATCAATCATTGCCTGAACGGATTGTGCCCATTTTACTGGAGCTGTCAATTGTGCAATCAGATTGTTTTTTATTTCATCTTTATCAATAACCGGTTTTGCAATGGCATTTTGATAAATAGAACAGGTGGGGTTATGAAAAATGGTTGATTCGATGGCCGCTTTCAATTCTTTTTTTGCCGGCTCCATCAACGGCGAATGAAATGCTCCACCAACCGGAAGAACCAATGCTCTTTTTGCACCGGCCGCTTTCATTTTTTCGCAGGCAATGTCAATTCCTTTTAGTGAACCACTGATAACCAATTGACCTGGGCAATTATAGTTTGCCGGTACAACCACCTCGCCTGTCTCTTTTTGTACCTCCTCACAAATTTTTTCTACCAGTTCATCTGCCAGATTTAATACTGCCGCCATGGTAGAAGGAACCATTTCACAGGCTTTCTGCATGGCCTGTGCACGGAGATAAACCAAGTTGATTGCATCTTCAAAACTCAGGGTTCCATTTGCAACCAGTGCCGAAAATTCTCCCAAAGAGTGTCCGGCAACCATGTCTGGCTTTATATTTTCAATGCCTCTGAATGCAATAATTGAATGTAGAAAAACAGCTGGCTGCGTAACATTCGTCAGCTTTAAATCTTCTTCAGTACCATTAAACATGATATCGGAAATTCGAAAACCCAAAATTTCATTGGCTTGTTCGAATAACTTTTTTGCAAACGCACTGTTCTCATAATGATTTTTCCCCATTCCCGGAAACTGTGAACCCTGGCCGGGAAATATAAACGCATGTTTCATTTAATTGTTTTTATTGTTTTTTGCCAAATGTTATTCGCCATCCCGGTTTATATTAAATGCACGGTAATTTTATGGCTCATTTCATTGGTTTCTTTTTTTTTAGAG
>JAYWCV010000054.1:0-19031 GCA_043780275.1 Chitinophagaceae bacterium | reverse complement strand
ACCCGTCATGGCAAAGAAACTAATTGTAACGGCTGCAACGGCTATGCGAAACCATTTTCGGCTTGTTATTGAAATCACCTTGGTATCCGAATTGGTATCCGAAGTTGGTTTAATTTCCTGATTGTAGTTTTCGGCAATACTGTCAAAATATCCATCAGGTATCTGATATGGATTGATTTTTTGAATACCAGCCAACGTTGTTGAAATGGAAAGTATTTCTTCTGATGAACGCTGATAATCGGGATGTTGGCGAATGACGGCCATGATCTTTTCATTCAAATCGTCAAAATATCCGGCGGGAGTTTTAAAAGCAGCTTCTTCTGATATTGTATTCAAAACTAAAGAAGCTTCTTTATGCTCATTTGTTTCAATATTTTTTAAAATATCCGTAGCCAGATTATCAAAATAATGAGCAGGTACCTCATATGTTTTTAGACATAGCAAGGGTGATAGGCTGCTGCCTAACTCTTTTAATTCCTGTAATATGTTGTCGGTGTTGTTCATTTTTACGTGAATAAGACTAAAATAAGAGCTTTAAGTTTAATGATTCAACATGAAATCTTCTATTTTTTTAACTGCATGGTGATAACTTGCTTTTAAAGCTCCTTTACTGGTATCTAATATCCTACTCATTTCTTCGTATGGCATTTCATCATAATATCTAAGATTAAATACAATCCGTTGTTTCTCAGGCAATTTCTGCATGGCTAATTGTAGTTTCCATTCTAATTTTTTGTAATCAAAATGATCTTCTGCTCTTACTTTATTACTTAAACCCGTGTCCTCATCACTTAGCGAAGATGTATATTTTTTTTTCTGTTGTTCTAAAAAGCTGAGGCATTCGTTTACACTGATACGGTATAACCAGGTATAAAGCTGACTGTTTTCTTTAAAACGATCAAGGCCATTCCAGACACGAATAAATAAATTTTGCAATACATCATTCGCATCATCATGATTAACAACCATTCTGCGGATATTCCAATAAAGTTTTTCCTGGTATTTTTTTATTAAAGCTGTAAATGCTTTTTCCTTAGTTATCGGGTTACGAAACTGAATCAGCAATTCTCCGTCACTAAAATTGTCTTGAGCCATAATGGTCTGTTCTTTAAGTAGTTTTAGAATATCGGATGAGCAATTCGTTTAGAGACCGTATCATTTCTTTTGGAAAGATATTCAATCTAAGCAAGCTAAAAATAAAAAAGCAGGTCCAATTTATGATAGAACCTGCTTAAAAATAAAAAAAATAATTTTATCCTTTAGTCTTCCGACTGATTGCTTTTTCTGCTGCAGCTACAATATCCGGTATATCCAAGCCATATTTTTTTAATAATTCCATCGGGGTTCCACTTTCTCCAAATGTATCATTCGTTCCCACATATTCAATGGGAGTTGGAATATGTCTTGCTGCTATTTGAGCAATAGCATCACCTAAACCACCAATAATATTATGTTCTTCGGCAGTAACGGCACAACGTGTTTTGCTTAGTGATTTGATGATGGCCTCTTCATCAATTGGTTTGATTGTATGAATATTGATCACCTCTACACTGATACCTTTTTCCTGTAAGATAACTCCAGCCTGGATGGCATTCCAAACCATATGTCCGCAGGCAAAAATGCTTACATCAGTTCCTTCAGAAAAAATCTGCGCTTTGCCCAAAACGAAATCTTCTGTATTCGTAAAAATTGGCCAAACAGGGCGGCCGAAACGTAAATAAACAGGTCCTTCAAAGTCTGCTATGACCATCGTTGCTGCCTTTGTTTGATTATAATCGCAAGGCACCACAACGGTCATGCCTGGCAACATTTTCATTAAACCGATATCTTCTAAAATCTGGTGTGTGGCTCCATCTTCGCCCAAGGTTAAACCGGCATGTGACGCACATATTTTTACATTTTTACCACTGTATGCAATGCTTTGACGAATTTGATCGTAAACTCTTCCGGTAGAAAAATTTGCAAAAGTTGTCGTGTAAGGAATTTTGCCTCCGATAGTTAATCCGGCGGCAACCCCCATCATATTGGCTTCGGATATTCCACACTGAATAAACCTTTCCGGAAACTCTTTCATAAACTGTTGCAGTTTTAAGGAGCCGGCAAGATCAGCTGTCAATGCAACTATATTCTGATTTTTCCGGGCTGCTTCCACTATACCATCACCAAATCCGCTTCTGGTATCTTTCTGTCCTGTAGGCTGAATATTTTTAAGCATATGTTTTTTTTGAGGGGCTGCGCAAAACTAAGGGTTAGAAAGAAATTGGCAATAAACAATTGGCAATCGACAAAACTTAACTCATTTTGGCTTAGTTAATATTTATATGGGTTATTGATCTTTTGATTTAGCAAGCTTCCAATTTCTTCGATATAATGGATGAGGATTTGTTGTTTTTCTACTGATAAATAATTCCATTTTCTGAATCTTCCTAAAATATTTATTTGCCAATTGCCTTTTGCCTATTGCCTATTGCTAATTCCAATTATATATTAATTCAGGTCCCCCGGTTTGCCGGTAAAAATCGATTCGTCATTTCTTAAATATTGTTCCCATTTCCAAGCAGTTAAAAGCATGTCTTCCAGGGAGAATTTGGGTTCCCATCCCATCTCATTTCTTGCCCGGTCATTATTGGCATAAATAGAAACTACATCTCCTGCTCTTCTTGGTCCAATTTGATAATTCAATTTTTTGTTACTTACTTTTTCAAAAGCATGAATGGCTTCTAAAACAGTTACTCCTTTTCCGGTACCCAGGTTGAATATTTCACATGAGCGTTGAAACTTATTTTCTTTCAGGAATTTTAATGCTAATGTATGTGCATGTGCAATGTCACAAACGTGCACATAATCTCTGACACATGAACCGTCACGGGTAGGGTAGTCGCCACCATGCACCATCATCATGGGAATTTTTCCGATGGCCGTTTGAGTAATGGCAGGAATCAGATTCTGTGGTTTTCCAATTGGAAATTCTCCGATTAAATTACTAGGATGTGCACCAACCGGGTTGAAATAGCGAAGTAATATACAGACTGTTTTGGTGGCCTTCGAAAATTCATTCACTATTTGTTCGCCCATTTGTTTGGTATATCCATAAGGAGATTCTGCCGGTTTTGGAATGGTGATTTCGGTAACCATTGATTCATCCGGATTGCCATAAACAGTACAGGAAGAAGAAAACACAAACCAAGGAATAGAAAATTCCTTCATGCATTTTAATAAGTTGATGAGTGAGGTTAAATTATTTTCAAAATACATCAACGGATTTTCAACAGACTCGCCGACAGATTTGTATGCCGCAAAATGAATAACACCAATGATGTCGGGGTTCTCCTGAAAAATGGCAAAGCTGTCATCGAAATTACAAAGGTCAACAGGGTAATTTTTTATTTTCTGTCCGGTGATTTTTTCAACAGCTTCCAGCATAACCGAATTTGACCTTGAATGGTTATCTACAGAAATAATATCATAACCATGATTGATTAAGTCAATTAAAGTATGCGAACCGATATAGCCTGCTCCACCAGTAACTAATATTTTTTCCATGTAAAGCTATTTTAGGCAAAAATCGGAAAAATTAAAAGAGATTGGGTTAGAAAAATAATTTAACAATTGAATACACGCCAGCCGCTAATAAAGCACTCACAGGAATTGTAAGAATCCATGCCCATAACAGGTTGACGGTAACTCCCCAACGTACCGCTGACAGGCGTTTGGTAGCACCTACGCCAATTATCGAGCCGGTAATTGTATGGGTAGTACTAACCGGAATTTTTAAGGCTTCCGTGACAAATAAAGTAATAGCACCAGCAGTTTCAGCTGCAACACCTTCAAATGGAGTCACTTTCGTAATTTTTGTCCCCATTGTTTTTACTATTCTCCATCCACCGCTTAAAGTGCCTAATGCAATAGCCAGATGACAGGATAGAGGAACCCAAAAAGGCATACTTTCTACATTTTGAATCTGACCCGCAGCAATCATAGCGGCTGCAATAATACCCATAGCCTTTTGCGCATCATTTCCTCCATGACCAATACTAAATGCCGCAGACGATAACAATTGTAATTTCCTAAACCATTTGTTTGACGTTTTTGTATTCAATGTATTTAGGTAAAAAGTAAAAATGGCCATGATAGATACAATGAATGACAAAAGTATCCATTTGAAATTTTTAGAGTAGAAGATTACATTAAGATAATAAGAATCGTAGTTTGGTTTTAATTTTTCCGGATTAAACTCCAGGTTTTTGTAAAGAAAAAAACCAACCAATGTCAGTACAATGATGGATAAAAGTTTCGGTACAAAGTTTTTTCTGAACGAGTTCAAAAACCAAAGCGACATCAATAAAGCCATCACCATGCCCACTAAAGGAGCTATGATAATAAAACTGGCGGTTTTTAAAATAACTGCAGAATTGACTGAGCTAAAACCGGCAGCAGCAATAGCCGCCCCGGAAAATCCACCAATAAGGGTATGCGAAGAAGATGAAGGAATACCAAACCACCAGGTGAGAAGATTCCATGCAATCGCGGCAATGATTCCCGAAAAAATCAACGGCAGTGTAATAAATTCATGATGTACAGTTTTTGATATAGTAGAAGCCACATTAAAATCAGTGAAAATAAAGAGGGCTATAAAATTAAAAAAGGCAGCCCAAACAACAGCCTGAAAGGGAGTTAGCACTTTTGTGGAAACAATCGTTGCAATTGAATTGGCTGCGTCATGGAAACCATTAATGAAATCAAAGACTAAAACAAGGGCGATTACAATTACCAGGAAAGAGATCATAAAATATTATTTGCTTAAATGATGGTGAGATGAGTACTCGATTATTATCTGACCCACAATCAACTGTTCATGAAAAATTAAGAATACTTAATGATGATCGACTCAATGACATTGCTGGCATCTTCACATTTATCCGTAGCTATT
Source organism: Chitinophagaceae bacterium (assembly GCA_043780275.1). GTDB lineage: Bacteria > Bacteroidota > Bacteroidia > Chitinophagales > Chitinophagaceae > MGR-bin208. The sequence continues at coordinate 14,101 of JAYWCV010000054.1, read as the reverse complement.
TCCATAACCTGGTAAATTTCCCTTTTTTTAATAACTTCTTTTGCATCGGGTTCTGTAGCAAATAAACGCTCAATACTCATATCAAATACATCATCTGCCTGATTTTCGATGCTGTTAATTTTTACCAACGCTTCCGTAATCAATCGCATATTCTTCAAATTGCGTAATTCCAGTACAGCTATACGCACTTGAGTTGAACTTAGTTCAATCAATTCAGCTAATTTCTGAATACCCATATCATTGGGATTCACTCTATAGAAATTGATTTTTTTTGCAGACGCATAAATGTAATCAGCAATATCATCAAGGGCAGATGCCAGGTAGTGAATGTCTTCTCGGTCAAAAGGGGTAATAAAGTTCAGACCTAATTCAGTGAAAATTCGATGAGTATGGGTATCATTTTCATGTTCTAGGTGTTCAATCTGACTGATAATTGCAGCTCTTTTATCATAATCTGGTTCGGCTACTAATTCCCTTAATTTATTGCTCATTAGCGCTACATTGTCAGCCACTTTTTCAAACAATTCAAAGAATACCCTGTCTTTTGGTTGAAATATTTTTAGAAAGGAATTAAAGCCCATAATTAAGAATTTTTGCAAAGGTTATAAATATGATTGAGCATATCTGCTTTAACCAGTATGGTAATAATTTCTTAACATTGACCTGTTTTGAAGCCTGTTACTTTTGCACCCAAACCAACATTATGAAGCAAATATTGAAATCCTGCATTTTCGTATTAGTATTTTTTATTTTGTTGGTCACTGATTCTTTTGCAAATAATATAACGGACACTATAAAGCAAAAACCAGTTCCCAAACCATGGTACGAAAATTTCTCCATCAGGGGTTATGCCCAGGTTCGGTATAATAAATTTTTTGAAACGAACCCCGATTTAAAATGCGAGCAATGTGACAGGTCATGGGGTGGAAATGGTGGTTTGTTTATAAGACGGATGCGTATAATTTTCAGTGGTAATATCTCTGACCGGGTTTTTTTATATATACAACCCGATTTTGCATCTGCTGCCTCCACTTCAGGTTTAAATTTTGGCCAACTTAGAGATGCTTATTTTGATGTGTCTTTAGATAAAAAGAAAGAGTTCCGTATCAGGTTTGGGCAAAGTAAGATTCCATTTGGATTTGAGAATATGCAATCCAGTCAGAACCGATTGCCTTTAGATCGTAATGATGCATTAAACAGTGCGCTGACTAATGAACGTGATATTGGTGCGATTTTTTATTGGGCACCTGAAAAAACCAGGGAAATGTTTGCCAGTTTAGTAAGAGATGGATATAAAGGCTCAGGAGATTACGGTGTTTTTGGATTTGGCGTTTTTAACGGTCAAACGGCTAATAGGCCGGAACAAAATGAAAACCGCCATGTTGTAGCCAGAATAAGTTATCCATTTCAAATAAATAATCAAATTATTGAACCAGGTATACAGGCATATACCGGTAAATATGTTGTACCTACAGATCAACGTGGTATCGATGTAAAAGGGTTACCCGGCTTTGAATATTTAGACCAACGGGTTGCTGCCAGCTTTGTACTTTACCCAAAACCTTTTGGAATCCTGGCTGAATATAATGTGGGTACTGGCCCGGAGTATGATAAAAAAACGAACAGTATTATAGAGCGAAAACTGAAAGGAGGATATTTGACTGCATCATATATGACTAAGTATAAAGAGCAGGTACTTATTCCATTTAGCCGGCTATCATATTATGATGGAGGAAAAAAACACGAGTTTGATGCAAGAAGTTATCGGGTCAATGAATTTGAAATTGGGGTTGAATGGCAGCCAACTAAAAACCTGGAATTTGTTACCATGTACACTATTTCCAACAGGCGATTTGAAGACAGCAGGGAAAAAGAAAATTTTCAGAAAGGAAGTCTTTTGCGCTTACAGGCACAAGTGAATTTTTAAGCCGTAACATTCAGATAACATAAGGATAATTATAACTTAACAAGGAGGATACGCTGAGGTAACATTGGGGTTGTTCCTTTGCAGCATGAATTTAAAGCCTACTCTTAAAAGAGCAACAAACCTCACAACCGGTCTTTTCTTTTTCATATGCGCCAGTGCTCAAACAGGGATAATCTCCGGAAAAGTCTTTAACCAAAAAAATGAATCCATTGTTGGTGCATCTGTCATTTTGATGAATACAGCTGGAGGTACATCTACCGGTACGGATGGATCTTTTCAGCTAAATTTAGATGCTGGAAAAAATTATACACTGATGATTTCTTCCATTGGGTATAATACCAAAGAAATTTCGAACGTGGAATTGTTTGCAAATAAAACAACCAACATCCATATTTTTCTCGAAGAATCTTCTCTAAACAAATTACAGGCAGTTGTTATTAAATCTTCTGCCCGAAAGGAATCAATCAATGCATTAATTCAATATCAGAAAAACAGCACCAGTGTGGCACAAGTTGTTTCTGCCGAAGCTATCAGCAAATCACCGGACAGAAATACCGGGGATGTTTTAAAAAGACTTTCTGGTATCAGTTTGCAAGATGGAAAATACCTGGTAGTACGTGGGCTAGCCGACCGGTATAATCAAACCATGGTGAATGGGTATTTGATGAGCAGTACCGAAGCAGACCGAAAAACATTCAGCTATGATATTTTTCCTGCATCGGTGATTGAAAATATTATTGTAAATAAAACAGCTATCCCTGAATTACCTGCCGAGTTTTCCGGAGGATTGGTTCAGCTTACAACGAAAGACATTCCTTCCAAAAATTTCCTTTCAATTTCTGCCGGCACCGGAATAAATACGCAAACAACCGGAAAACCTTTTTATTCCTATAGCGGTGGAAAGTTTGATTGGTTAGGAATAGATGATGGTACAAGGGCTCTGCCAAAAGCTTTCCCAAAAGTGAGAGGAAAATTTATTCCTTTAGATGATCAGGATAAATATGCTTTATCAAAACTATTTTCCAATAACTGGACCGTAAATAAAACTACCGGTTTTCCGAATGCTTCTTTTCAACTAAATGGAGGTTTTGTAAACCGGGGTAAAGAAAATAAAAAACTAGGAGCTGTTTATTCGATCACGTATAATAAAAGTAATCGAACCATCAATCAGCTTCGCAAATTTCAGGATGATGCGGGCCAGATTATTCAGCAATATGATGATCATAAATACAATCAGGAAGTTTTGATTGGTGTACTTGGAAACATTTCTTACCAATTAAACAGTAACAATAAATTTTCCTGGAAAAATACATTCAATATCAGTAGCGCTGATAATACATTACTTCGTAATGGAATAAATCCGGATGCGGGAAATGAAACCCGTTCTCAGGAAATGTCCTTCAAATCGAATATTTATTATACAACCCAGTTTGGTGCTGATCATTTTATTCGTAAAGCTGATATCAAGATCAACTGGACAGGAAGCTTTACCAGCCTTTATCAGAGCACTCCTGATTTAAGACGTTTGTCATATGTAAAACCTATCGGTTCTTCCGATTCTGAATTTATAGCAGCCATTCAAAATGGATTACCATCACTGGCTACGGGTACCCGTTTCTACAGCGATCTGATGGATTATATATATGGAGGCGCCGGGTCAGTTTCCAAATCATTCAGTTGGTTGAATCAGAAGCAGACTTTTAAAACCGGTTATATGTACCAGCTTAAAGACAGGGGTTTTGCATCAAGACCCGTTGGTGTTACACAGTATGGTGCAGATGCGTCTCTATTGAAACTTCCCACAAACCAGATTTTTGCAGCTGCAAATTTTGAGGCTGGAAAATTTAAGTATGATGAAATAAATAACCGCAATTTCGATTACCTCGCAACGGGACAATTGCATGCGGCATTTGTACAAATGGATAATTCTTTCAGTGATAAGTTTCGTGCAGTATGGGGATTGAGGATGGAAGGATTTCAACAACGCTTAAGTGGCAGTAACTCAAGTAATCAGCCGGTTACGATACATACTAAAATCATCGATTTTCTCCCATCTGTTAACTTAACGTATAAGAAAACGAATAGTACGAATATCCGTTTTGGAGCTTCTCAAACTCTTGTCAGACCCGAGTTTCGTGAGTTGTCGCCATTCGAATTCTATGATTTTGAGTTAGTTGCTTCAGTAAAAGGAAATGAAAATCTGAAAAGAACAAAAGTAACCAACATGGACCTTCGTTATGAAATTTATCCAAGAGCCGGAGAGTTAATTACAGTTGGTACTTTCTTTAAGCACTTCTCCAATCCGATAGAGCCATTCCTTTTTCAAAGTGGGCCGGCTACATTCACCGTGAATTATAATAATGCACCTGATGCGGTTGCTTATGGGGTAGAATTTGATTTCAGAAAAAAAATGGATTTTGTTGACTTGTTGAAAAACTTCACATTAAACGGTAATCTGGCATTTATCAATAATGAGGTGAATATGAAAAAAATTGACCCGAATACAAAACTGGATAATAGGCCTATGCAAGGTCAGAGTCCGTATGTGATGAATTTTGGATTACAATATGATCATGAAAAATCAAATACCACATTAAGTCTTGTTTTCAATCAGGTAGGACGTAGAATTTACTTTGTAGGAAGTGAAGAATTCCCGGATGTATGGGAAGCTCCCCGTCCATTGTTCGATTTGCAGATTAATCATCAGATTCTGAAAGGTTATGGTGAATTGAAATTATCTGCCAATGATCTGCTGAATGCCAAAGCCGATTTTTATCAGGATGTTGATAAGAATGGACGGTTTAACAGCAATAAAGATTTTCTTTTCCGCAGATATAATTCGGGGACCAATATCAGCCTTTCATTCAGCTATAAATTCAAAAAATAAATTCAAAAAATAAAAATGGAACTACTAAATATAAAAAAAATACTAATAGTCGCACTGACCATCACTTCGATGATTTCCTGCAAAAAAATATATGTAGAAACAGATTTTGTTTCATCAAACAGTGATTTTGTTCTTACCGGAGTTATCAAAAAAAATCTTGTTCTTACAACCGGAAACGTCTATACCATGAACGGACTTGTTTATATTGAATCCGGGTTTTCAATAACCATTCAACCGGGTGTAATTATTCAGGGAGCCAAAGGAACAAACAGCTCATTGATTATTAAAAGAGGTGCTAAGATTTTTGCAGAAGGGTCAAGAACTCAACCAATCGTGTTTACGTCCAGTGCTCCGGAGGGCCAGAAAAGAATTGGTGATTGGGGTGGCGTTATTCTTTTGGGAAAAGCAACCAATAACGGTTCCTATAACGGTGTTCCGGGTGTGATGGAAATTGAAGGCGGTATCAATAATGCACAGGGAGACGGATTACATGGTGGGAATGATGACAATGATAATTCGGGTATCATGAAATATGTACGCATTGAATTTGGGGGATACCCTTTTCAACCGGATAAGGAAATCAATGGAATGACGTTTGGTTCTGTTGGTCGGGGTACTACGATAGATTATATTCAGGTTTTGTATATCAATGATGATGCATTTGAATGGTTTGGAGGAACCGTCAATTGCAAACACCTGATTTCTTACCGCAATCTGGATGATGATTTCGATACCGATGCAGGCTTTAGAGGAAACATTCAATTTGCCATTGCCATCCGTGACACATCCATCGCAGATGCTACACCGGGTGGGGCATCCAATGGTTTTGAAAGTGATAATGATGGCAGTGGTACTTCAACGGCACCATTTACTGCACCGGTATTTAGCAATGTTACACTTATCGGGCCCTTGTTTACTCCTACAACTAATATAGCAGCACCTTTCAGACGTGGTGCACATATTCGACGCAATAGTCGAATGAGTATTTTTAATTCCGTAATCATGGGATGGCCTTCTGCCGGTGCAGGCATTCTTATTGATGGAGCTGCTTCTGAAAACAGTGCAGTAAATGGAGATTTGGAAATAAGAAACACAATAATAGTTGGTTGCCCTGCACCGTTAAAAGTAAATAACAGCAGTAGTTTCAATATCAATAATTGGTTTATGGACCCGGCAAGATCCAACCGGATATTGAATAGCAATACCGAATTGTTGTTGAATCAACCATTTGAATATACCGGTTTTGATCCATCTCCTAAAAGCAATTCTACATTATTGAACGGAGCTTCATTCAGTCATTCCAAGTTAACAGGATTTCAAGTTGTTTCTTATCAGGGGGCAGTTAATGTAAATGATAACTGGTGGAGCGGATGGACAAGGTTTATCAATCAGTTATAATTAAAAAAAAATGCAAGCAATCCACCTGATCATTCTGGTGGATTTTTTTTGTTTTTTACTTATTGCGGGAAGAAAATAAATTCATTTGGAAATCATTTTATGCAAAACCTTATTTACATTCAATGATAATTTGAAAAATGAATCAATTGATTTTAAAGAATAGACCGGCAACTGTGGCCATTTTTGCAGCGGTAGTAAGCTTTGCCGCATACACCTGTATTTTCAGTTTTCGTAAGGCGTTTAATGTAGCTTCATTTTCCGGTCATACGTTGTTCGGATTGGATTATAAGGTTGTGTTGGTCATTACACAGGTGGCCGGTTATATGCTCAGTAAGTTTTATGGCATCAAATTTATTTCAGAATTGAAGCGATATGGCAGAGGAAAATTAATATTGTTGCTAGTAGGTATATCGTGGCTGGCTTGGCTTGGTTTTGCATTAGTACCTGCTCCCTATAATTTTTGGTGTTTGTTTTTTAACGGTTTCCCGTTGGGAATGATTTGGGGTATTGTTTTCAGTTATGTCGAAGGAAGAAGAACGACAGATCTGATCAGTGCGGCCCTTGCAGTCAGTTTTATTTTTGCTTCAGGGTTTGCCAAATCCATTGCCCAGTGGTTATTGAATAGCTGGCAGGTAACTGAATACTGGATGCCGTTTTGGGTTGGCGTGGTTTTTATGTTGCCCTTGCTTTTGTTTGTTTTCTTATTGGAAAAAATCCCAAATCCGGATGCAGAAGATATATTGCTCAGAGTAGAACGGACACCCATGACTGCTGTTGAAAGAAAAAATATGCTCAGTCATTTTTTACCGGGTATTGTCATGTTGGTAATCATTTACATTTTTGTAACCATTCTGCGAGAAGTGAGAGATAGTTTTATGGCCGACATGTGGCGGGATAGCGGGGAAGTGTTTGCCGCAAGTGTGTTTGCAAAAACCGAAACGATCATTTCAATTATTATTCTGGTAATGATCGGAAGTATGATGCTGGTTAAAAATAATTTTAAGGCATTTATGTTGACACAGGTTTTTATGCTAACCGGATTTATTATTGTTGGTATTTGTACAATACTTTATTTACAGAAATCTATCAATAGTTTTTATTGGATGACTTCGGTAGGTCTTGGATTATACATGGTTTATATACCTTACAACAGTATTCTGTTTGAACGGTTTATTGCCACTTTTCGTTTCGCAGGCAACGTCGGGTTTCTGATTTACATTGCCGACTCTTTTGGATACCTGGGATCGGTGTTGGTATTGCTTTCCAAATCGGTATTCAATATACAAATGCAATGGTTGCAGTTTTATATAAATCTGGCTTTAGTCATGTCAGTAGTTGGAATTGTGGGTTGCTCTATCTGTCTGTATTATTTTTACCGGAAGAAAAAATCATTGTCACATGGATCAACGGCCAATATCTAAAGTAAATCCGATAGTAGTTCCAATACCAACTGTTGATCTAACATGAATACTGTGTTCATGTGCTTCAATAATGTGCTTACAGATGGCGAGCCCTAAGCCAGAGCCCGTATTGTCGATACTTCTTCCTTTTTCTGTACGATAGAAACGCTCAAATACCCGTCCAATATTTGTTTTGGGTATACCTACACCGTCGTCGCTTACTTCAATTAAGCTGTGGTTTTCATCCGTTTTATACATACTGGCAACAACAGATCCGTTTTCTTTTCCATATTTTATAGAGTTGTCAATCAGGTTTATAATGACCTGCCTGATTTTTTCTTTATCTGCAAAAACTACGATGGAGGTTTCGCAACCTTTTTTTATGGAGCAATGAATATTTTTATTTTCGGCATGAAGAGAAAGTTGTTCAAAAACTTCTTTTACCAAATCCTGTATGACAAATTGTTCTTTGTTCAATTTTTGTTCACCCATTTCTAGTTTCGATATCTCGTCAAGGTCTTTGAGCAGGTTCGATAACCTGTCTACATTTTTCGAAGTCTTTTTTAAAAATCGTTGATTGGTTTCTGGATTGTGCATGCCGCCATCTAATAAGGATTCAACATACCCTTGAATGGTAAAGACCGGTGTTTTAAATTCGTGTGCAAGATTCTGTAAAAACTCTTTTCTGAATTGTTCGTTTTTTTTTAACGAATCGATTTCGTTTTTTCTTTGTTCGGCCCATGCTTCCACATCCGCTCTCACTTCATCAATACTTTTTTTCGGCAAGATATATTTGTTATACATTTCTTCTTTCTTGCTGGCCTTTGTTTGGTAAATAAATTTATAAATGAGTTTTATTTTCCGGTAAATGAATCGTTCCAGTGTAAAAGAAATGAGCAGGTAACTGAATATAGAAACTGCAAAAAAAGAAATCGCAGCTATCCACCAGTTTTTTGCAACCAGATAAAGTATAACACCAATAGGGATAGACAATACTAAAGCCGTATATGCCGAAAGCTGCTTGGGAGATAAATTTTTTGTTTCAAACATTTAATTGATTTCATGAAAATAATAAAAGGAACATAGAAGAACGGATTACTATAAGTTGAATTTGTATCCCACGCCTTTCACCGTTGTAATACAATCTATATCCAGTTTTTGTCTTATTTTTCGGATATGCACATCAATGGTACGGTCTCCAACCACGACATCAGTTCCCCACACATTTTCCAAAATTTCGTTTCTTAAAAAAACCCTGCCTGGTTTTGAGGCTAGCAAATAAAGCAATTCAAATTCTTTTCTCGGAAGAATGATATCCTGATTATTGTAATTGACTATATATTTTTCCGGATCAATTACAAGGCCATTAATTGAAATAATATGAATGCCTTCTTTTTGAGTTCGTCTTAAAAGTGCATTCACCCTGCTTTTAAAAACTTTCGGGCTGATGGGTTTGTTTACAAAATCATCGGCACCAGACTCAAGCCCTTTTATTTCTGTTTCTTCATCACTCAAGGCAGTCAACAACATGATGAGTGTATTATTAAAAGATGCCTGAGACCTGAGTATTTGGCATACTTCTACGCCATTCTTATGCGGCATCATAATATCAAGCACTATCAAATCGGGCTTTTCTTTTTTTGCTTTTTCCAACGCATCATCGCCATCTTTTGCAGTAATTACTTCATATCCTTCTGATACAAGATTATACTTCAGAATTTCTAGGATATCCGGCTCATCATCAGCAATTAATATTTTTTTTGCATTCGAATCCATTAAATAAAGTTTAAACAAACCTAAGTGAAATAGATTTACAAAGCTGAAACAGAGCTTCCGTTTATCAAAACATCACACAAAATTAATATAAGGAATGGATTGAAAAATTGAATTTTAACAAAATCTGGCTAAATATTCCTTGTTATTTTCATCTATTGCTTGATATTCTATCGTCTGTTAAGATCAGTCGGTATAAATTTGCATGTAATGAATATGAACGCATTAATAAAATACCTGTTACTCGTTTCTTTTTTCTTTTGCTTCTTTTTGGGAAATGCACAAGGGGATCTTGCGTCTGAATTGAAAAATTACAAACCGCCATTGGCCCGTCAATTGTTTCATGATTACATCGATAATGAACAAAAAATGGCCTTGCATTCAAATGGCAAACCGGATGATATTTTGAATGTTTCTGCCAATCCGGAAATAAATTATTACATAACCAGGGCTCTTACATTTGGTGTGGATTTGTTGCAATATAAAATAGATAGGGACAGTACACTTTCAACACAGAATAAAATAAGATATCTGAGGGGCTTAGAGAATATTCTTAAATCATTAAATAAACCTTCTTTCAGGTCAGAACAATTGCATGCAACTAATCTGCCTGCTGTATTGGATGCGTATGAAACCTCTATTCAAAAAGATCGAATGGGCGAATCGATAGAACCGGTTATTGAAAGCCTCGCTTATGAAGTAGGATTGCCTTTGGTAAAATGTGTTGCGTTTGATAATAATACCGGCATCAAACAAAGTGAAAATATACTGATAAAAAAATATTGTCATAAATATCCTGAAAAAATTTTCCTGACTTTACGGGATAATGCCGATGTTCCTTTCCTGGATAGTTTGATAAAAGTGGCGGCATATCGTTCTCCCAGGCAATTATATGATTATGCCTCGATGAATAATAATTTGGGAACTGCCATCCGGAAAAATAATGATCTCTTAATCAGGACCGTTTCACGGATGGCAAATTCCGGCGGTAGCGGACAATTATATTTTCCTTTCCTGGATAATATAATCAGTGGAAAATTAAAATTTGAAGATGTGGATGCGTTAAAAAACGATTCCATCGGGTATTATAAGTTGCTGGTAAAAACCAGGATCGATTATACCGAACGTATTTTAAACAAAGAAAAACTCTATGAAGTTGCTGCCCTAAATGTTATGCTTGAACGAAAAGCAACAGAAGTTTTTGTCAATACTATTAATGGTTTACACGATCAGGATGATCCGGTACGTTTCCGGATCATACAATCATTAAGTGCACAAGAGTTATACTACCTCATTGTTTTAACAGATGGAATTATTTATACATCCAGTTATACCAGAGGCGTTTATCCATTAATGATGAACCGGGTTTCCCAACGTCCTGATTCATTATTATTGAGTCTTCGGTTCGACAAATACCGGAAGTTTATTAAAATGGCTGCCGGATATAATACCCTGAGAAATTTTCTGGCAACATTTCCAAAAAGAGAGGATGCCCAGTCCTTGATGACAGCTTTTGTCAATGGTTTGGAAAAATCGGAAGGATTGGAAGACGGAGTGGACGTAGCTGATTCTTATACCAGCATTGCAGATAGCGATCCTGAATTGGCGAGCTATGTTTTGGGATTAACAAAGTTGAATTATGACCGCAATCTCCGACAGAACAATAAACGGGGAATAGTTATGTATAATCTGTTAAACAAACTTTTTCTTTCTGCAGATACGTTAAACAAAATCGACTTGTCTAAAGAGTTTGGCATTGCTCCGGTATATGTGGTCGATTATAAATCTTTATCAAATGACAGCAGCCAGGTAGTGATGCAGGTATTTTTTTATGGTGATAAAGATGGTCAGAATATTTTTCAGGGTTTTCTACGTCAATTCAATAATGCTAACTGGAAAATTACACCTGCGACACAATGGGTGTCTATTTCATCAACAAAAGGGAAACCAATCCTGATATTTGCCAACCGGGCCTTGCCCGAAGAAACCGGCGAAGATGAACAGGCACAAAAAGCATTGGATGCATACCTGGAAAAAAATAACCTGAAACCTACGGTTGTTATTCACCGGGGACATAGTTATTATGCACCCTATACAATCAGCCAGATTCTTCCATCTGCCAAAATTGTTTTCATGGGTTCCTGTGGTGGGTATCATTTGATACATGACATTTTAAAAAATGCACCTGATGCACATATTATTGCTTCAAAACAAATAGGTAAAACAGCCATCAATCAGCCGTTCTTTAATTTATTGATGGAGAAATTAAGAAACGGCAATAGTATAGAATGGGTTTCATTTTGGAAAGAGCTGAACAAAAATGTACGGGTTGAAGGACTGGAAGATTATATTCCACCGCACAAAAACCTGGGCGCCATTTATATTAAAGCCTACAAAAAAGCCATGGGAGAAACAGATGAACTGTAATTTCCAATCTTCTGAAATGTCTGCACTAAAAAAACCAAATACGACTTTTTATTTTGAACCATTACGAAAGGTTTTCAGCTATGTAAAGCCGTATAAAAAGAAGTTTTATTTATCCGTTGGACTGGCCATTTTGTTGGCTTTAGTAACTCCGATACGTCCAATTCTGATTCAGATTTCGGTGGATAAATATATTACCGGCCGCCTGCCGGAAATGTTGATATTAATTACCATTATTCAAATTGGATTCATCATCATTGAAACCGGGATGCGGTTTTATTTTTCTTATCTCACATCATGGCTCGGTCAGTCCGTTGTAAAAGATTTGCGGGTGAAAGTTTTTAAAAAAGTCATCAACCTCAATCTCCGGCAATTCGATAAAACACCTATCGGAACTTTAACTACCCGGACCATCAATGACATTGAAACCATCAATGATATTTTTGCCGATGGGTTGATACCGATTATTGCAGATTTATTGTCCATTATTTGTGTGCTTACCTATATGTTTTGGCTCGATTGGCAATTGGCATTCATTGCACTGATACCATTTCCGTTTTTAATCATTGCAACTTATTTTTTCAAAGAAAGTGTCAATCATTCTTTTTATCGGGTACGAAATGCAGTAGCAAAATTAAATGCATTTGTTCAGGAGCATATTTCCGGAATGCAGATTGTACAGGTATTTGCGGCCGAGAAAAGAGAGTTTGAAAAATTCAGCTCAATCAATAAAGAACATCGGAACGCCAATATCAATGCCATTTTTGCATATTCAGTTTTCTTTCCGATTGTCGAAATTATACTGGCTACTTCGATCGGTTTAATTGTCTGGTTCGGTTCGAAACAACAGGTACAGGCAGGAACCATCATGTCATTTATATTATGCCTCAACCTTATTTTCCGTCCGTTAAGAGTTATTGCAGATAAATTCAACATTTTGCAAATGGGGATGATAGCCAGCGAACGGGTATTTAAACTGATGGAAAATGATGACTTTATGAAGGATGATGGAATGCTGGAGCCCGAAAAAGTAAAGGGTAAAATTGAGTTTGCTGAAGTTTCATTTGCTTACGAACCTAATGAAATCGTTTTAAACAATATTTCTTTTACGGTAGAACCAGGCGAAACCATTGCCATTGTTGGTCATACCGGTAGCGGAAAAACAACCATCATCAGTTTATTGAACCGGCTTTACCAGGTTCAACAGGGAAATATATTGATTGATGATGTAAAGATTGAGGACTATAAACTGGATTCTTTACGAAAAAACATTGGCGTGGTTTTACAGGATGTATTTCTTTTTTCAGGTTCGGTGTTGGATAATATCACACTGCGGAATGAAAATATCAGTCTGGAAAAAGTTGAAGAAGCAGCACGGATGATTGACATGCACGACTTTATTATGCAATTACCGGGAGGGTACAATTTTAATGTCAGAGAAAGAGGAGCCGTACTTTCATTCGGGCAAAGACAGTTGCTTTCATTTATACGGGCTTTACTTTATAATCCATCCATCTTAATATTAGATGAAGCCACTTCATCTGTCGATAATGAAAGTGAATTACTGATACAGCATGCTATCGATAAGCTGATTGCAAACCGGACATCCATCGTTATAGCACATCGACTTTCAACCATCCGAAAGGCCAATAAAATTATTGTCATGGATAAAGGAGAAATACTGGAATTAGGGAGCCATGATGAATTAATTGCTTTAGAAGGGCATTATCATAAACTATATCAATTACAATTTGAAAATAAGCTCTTAAAAACTGCATAGTTTTCAAGTATTATTATAAATAGTATTCAAATCTTATTTTTTCTTTAAGATTACAAATTAAAATAAAAATTGATTTGTAAGCTTTGCAATCTTTCGTTTCTTCGATCCATTTTAATAAATTCCTGAATAATAGAAAAAGTTGAATTTCATTCCTGTTTTTTCGAGGATTTTAAGCCTCTCCTCGTTATCTTTGCGCCAAATTTATAGAACTGTATGACTTCTGGACGTGTAAAAAGCTTGGTGGTAGCGATTTTCAGCCTTTTTTTGATATCTATCACAGGAACAGTTTCTGCACAGGAAAATCATAATTCGGCTGATCAAGGTCAAATGCATGATACAAATGCGATAAATGAACAAAAAGCGAAGAAACCTTTATTTGATGCAAATGAAGTAATCTTTGGTCACATCCTGGATGCACATGAATTTCACTTTTTGACTTATAAAGGAAGCAATGGGCACGATACACATTTATCCATTCCATTACCTGTTTTACTTTATTCTCCTCAAAAAGG
>JAYWCV010000053.1:0-4526 GCA_043780275.1 Chitinophagaceae bacterium | reverse complement strand
AAAATCATCTTTAATTTAATAGCAGATTATTGCAAAACTTATGTGAATAGTTTTTCTGCTATAGCCACAGACTCCGGTTTTCCGACATCTACCCATTTCTCTATAGTATGCTGATGTCCGAAAATCAAATTGGTTTTTGCTAAATGTAAATACAGGGCAGTTAACGAAAACTTACCTGTAAATGGAATTTTCGAAAATATTTCAGGGCTATAAACGACAACACAGCTATATGCTTTCTGCAAAAGGTTTTCTACACACTTATCTTCTTCATCCTTATTAAGGGAAGAGATTATTTCTTCACCGGTTTTAGTATTTCTCCAACCACATAGCCGGCTTTCGTCATCAAATAAAAAATACCGGGATGTTGTGCGGTCACTAACGGCAATAGTGATTAGTGCATTATTTTTTTTATGCGTTTCAATCAAAGCATTCAGATCAAGGTCTGTTAATACATCTACATTAATGCTGACAAATAGTTCATTGGGATCAAAAAGATCTTTTGCTTTTAATAATCCACCACCGGTTTCAAGTACTTCATCCGATTCGTCGCTGATGATAATATTACTTCCCCAGCCGTTATTTGTTTGTATGGATTCTTTTAGCTGATCTGCAAAATGGTGTACATTAACGATTACATCATTGAAACCATATTGTTGCAGGTATTCTATATTTCGTTGCAATAAGGACTTGCCATTGATTATAGCCAATGCCTTAGGATGCTTGTCTGTCCAGGGTTTGAAACGGGTACCCAGACCTGCAGCATAAATAATGGCTCTTGCTTTTTTGTTTGCATCCATATTAATTCGTTAAAGGATTTTCCCAGTTTTTTTCATCTTGTACAAGGTGTTTTAATTCAATTTTTACGTTGAATTTGTTTTTTAAGTGTCTGGCCATTGCATCAGCTGCATACACACTTCGGTGCTGGCCTCCGGTACAACCAAAACCAACTGATAAACTGTCAAATCCACGGTTGATATAATCTTCAACGGTTATGTCCATAATATCAAACACACTATTTAAAAAATCGGGCATTCTGGTTTGTTGTTCCAGGTAGTTGATGACTTCCTTGTCACGACCATGTTTGGTTTTCATGCTTTCCAATCTTCCTGGATTTAAAATTCCACGGCAATCAAAAAGAAAACCACCTCCATTGCCAGTTTCATCAACAGGTAAATTCTTTTTATAGGAGAAGCTACAGATTTTTACAATCAATGCGGTTTCATCATTCGCTTGTACTGGTGTAAATTGTTGTATGGTTTCATCAGCAATGCAGAGGTCCAGAATTTTTTTGAATTCGGGCAATGCAATGCCTAAACTATTGTTTTCAATAAAGGTTTTTAAATTCTCTAATGCAAAAGGGATGCTTGTCAAAAAATGAGCCTTTCGTTCAAATAACCCTCTGAATCCGTAGGCTCCTAATACCTGCAATAATCGAATCAACACATATCCGGAGTATTGATTTTGAAAAATATTCCGGTCAATAGATTGTTTAATCACTTCTTCAAAAGAATCGATGTAATCTTCCAGCAAGTTGTTTTTCCAATCAATTGGCAATTTTGCTTTTGCCTGCCAAAGTAAACTGGCCACATCATATTGTGGTGCTCCTTTCATTCCACCCTGATAATCGATGAAATGAATTTCATCTTTATTTTTTATCATGATATTCCGGCTTTGAAAATCACGGAACATGAAAAACTTATACTCCGTAAAAGTCAGGTAAGAACTCAATGCTTCAAAATCATCAATCAGCTTTTGTTTGTCGTAAGGTTTGCGCAATGCGTCTAAAAAATAATATTTGAAGTACAACAAATCGGCCATGATGGCCTGCTTGCCAAATTCTTTATTGGTCAGGCATTGGTCATAATCCAATCCTTCATGTCCATTCACCTGCAATTCAGCCAATTTTCTCAAGCTTTTTTTATACAAATTATAAACGGTATCGGTATAACCGTTTTTCTCCAATTTATCTAAAAGGCATGTATTCGAAAAGTCTTCCTGCAGGTATAATGTTCTGTCTTCATTTATGGCCAGAATATTGGCAACCGGTATTTTTTTTTGGGTAAAATGAGTAGAGAAATAGATAAATGTTTCGTTCTCTTTTAAATTTGCACCATAGGTAGCAATGATCGACTTTCCCTGTTTATGGACTCGAAAATAAATACGTTCGCTACCAGATCGTGGTAATACATCTATATGGTCAGGCGTTTTCCCAGACCAATCCTTATATAAACTGTTTATCGATTCAATGATTTTCTGCATCCGGCAAAAATAAGATAAAGAGTACTTGAGTTCATTCAATCTTCCGTTTAGCTACCGATCATTCGTATTTTAAGTTAAATTTGTGCCTCTTGATGTTTAATTATGAGTAATACTAATTCAGATAAAGTAAGGATAGTTACAGCAGCCAGTTTATTTGATGGACACGATGTAGCTATAAATATCATGCGAAGGATTATGCAGAGCAAAGGAGCCGAAATCATTCATCTGGGGCATAACCGCTCTGTGGCTGAAATTGTTGAGTGTGCCATAGAAGAAGATGCACATGGTATTGCCATCACATCTTATCAAGGCGGGCATGTAGAATTTTTTAAGTACATGAAAGACTTGTTGGATGAAAATGGCTGCGGGCATATAAAAATATTTGGCGGTGGCGGCGGTACAATTCATCCGCAGGAAATTGAAGAGCTTCATGCATACGGCATTACCCGGATTTATAGTCCGGATGATGGCCGTCACATGGGCCTGGAAGGAATGATTCAGGATGTGATAGATAAAAGCAGCCTCCCCAAACGCTCCAATGGAGGGGCTATGGATGGTACTTTTTGGAGTGAAGAATTACCCCTTGATGAAAAAAAGGATATCCGCAGAATTGCGAGAGCTATAACACTGGCAGAAAACGGTGAGGATAATTCCAAATTGATATCAGAAATTCTAAGACTTTCAGAAAACCGACAGAAGGGCCATTTAATACCGGTTTTGGGAATTACAGGAACCGGAGGTGCAGGTAAATCATCTGTCACTGATGAAATTGTACGTCGGTTTTTAAATGCGTTTACAGAAAAAACGATTGCCGTAATCTCTGTCGATCCATCCAAGAAAAAAACGGGTGGTGCATTACTGGGCGATCGTATCCGGATGAATTCTATTCACAATCCCCGGGCATACATGCGTTCGCTAGCTACCCGCGAAAGCGATAAGGCATTGAGTGCGTATGTAAAAGATGCCATTGATATTTGCAAAGCGGCATCTTTCGATTTTATCATTCTGGAAAGTGCAGGTGTGGGACAAAGTGATGCATCGATTCTCGATTTTTGTGATGTGAGTTTATATGTAATGACACCGGAATATGGTGCAGCATCACAACTGGAAAAAATCAATATGTTGGATTATGCCGATGTGATTGCTATTAATAAATTTGATAAGGCCGGTGCATTGGATGCCCTGGCAGATGTACGGAAACAATACAAACGAAATCATGTTTTATTTCAAGCAAAAGATGAAGAACTTCCGGTAGTAGGCACTATAGCTGCACAATTCAATGATGGTGGGGTGAATAAACTTTTCAATATGTTGATGGAATCCGTTGAAAAGAAAACGACCGTCATTTTTGGAGAAAGATCGAATGAAAGCCTTGATTCTATACGTGGCTTTGGCAGCGAAGCGATAATACCTTCTTCACGGGTTCGTTACCTGAGCGAAATTGCCGAGACAATAAAAGAATATGATCAACTGGTAAAAGATCAGTCTGCCATTGCAACCAAGCTTTATCAATTACAGGGTTCGTTAGAAATAATCCGAAATGTTTCTAACGGAAACGGTAGTCCGGATATAGAAAAAGGTTTACTGGACTTGTATACTTTTTATGAAGAACAGCTTACACCGATTAGCAGAAAACTTATCACTAATTGGCCGTCAAAAATAAAAGCTTACCAGGAAGATTTTTATGAATATAAAGTACGAGATAAGGTGCTTAAGCAACCCATGATTTCTACCAGCCTTTCGGGTACACGAATTGCAAAAGTCGTTTTGCCTAAATACAAAGATTGGGGTGATATTTTAAAGTGGCAAGCACAAGAAAATGCACCGGGGCATTTTCCATTTACCGCCGGCGTATTTCCATTGAAACGGGAAGGTGAAGACCCGACAAGAATGTTTGCCGGTGAAGGCGGACCGGAACGAACCAATAAACGTTTTCATTATGTTTCATTCGGGCAACCAGCCAAGCGTTTATCTACAGCCTTCGATTCGGTTACATTATATGGTGAGGACCCGGCGAAGAGGCCCGACATATATGGTAAAGTTGGAAACAGTGGGGTGAGTATTGCCACAGTGGATGATGCAAAAAAATTATATAGCGGTTTCGATTTGTCGAGCCCTATGACATCGGTGAGTATGACCATCAATGGCCCGGCACCCATGATACTGGCTTTTTTTATGAATGCTGCCATCGATCAGCAATGCGAAAAATGGCTGACAGAAAATAATCAATGGCCGGATGCAGAAAAAAAGATCAGAGAAATATTTAA
>JAYWCV010000052.1:0-11779 GCA_043780275.1 Chitinophagaceae bacterium | reverse complement strand
AAACAGTAAATAGTCCAATGCGCTTTTCTGCGGTATAATACCATCTAAGATTTACACATAGTCCGTTGGACTATTTAGTAAATCAAGATGGTATAACTTGTTGAATGTCGAATCTAACTGAATACTATCCTCAATTTTTTGTCATATCAGAAATTCATATCCGGGATATCTGACACACTATGCAGATTGATTCATATTATGGGTTGTTGGTGAAAACACCAGCAACGGCGTAAACTTGACACTAAAATTTCTGCCACCACTTAGTATTTGAAGTGGGCCACAATCCTTACTATAACGCTGTGTTTTGCCTAAATACACAAAATTAACTTGATAAAATTTCTACTATTTTCTTTATCATTTGATCTTCATCGCCTGTAGCTAAAATGATTGCTCCCTGTTTATCCACCAATACATAGTAAGGAAGGTAATGAACAGCAAATAAATCAGATATATTATTAGGCGGCATATTGTCAATTACCTGTATCCAAGGCATTTGCTCTACTTTCAACGCCTTTACCCAATCATCCCAAATTCTGTCACTTGATACACTTACAATAATAAAGTCCTTTTCCTTGTATTCTTCATACACTGTTTTCCATTTCGGAATAGCTTTTCTGCAGGGCACACACCAGCTTGCCCAAAAATCTATCAGTCTGTATTTTCCGTTTGTTGCAGAAAATGTAAAAGTTGTTTTATCACTATTTGATAAAGTAAAATCTGGTGCGGGACTATTTTCCAGCAGGCTTTTTAAAGTCACAACAGTGTTATTCAATTCCTGATAATATTTAGAATCTTTTGCAATGCCGGTAAACCTATCTAATATTGATTGCAGGTAAGATACCGGCAGGTCAGGAAATTGCTCATAAAATTCGTTAAACAAAAATATTCCTGCAATAGATGCAGCATGCTGACTGATATAATTTTCAATCCAATGCTTCTGTGCAGATAAAATAACAGTATTTAACGAGTCAATTTCTTTTCTTTTTATTGCTTTAATCTTCTCATTATCGCCAGCATTTGCTTTAAGTTCTTTTTCTAATGTTTTTAATAGGGAAATGTTTTTTTTAAAATTCGTCTCATCTTTGAATTTTGCATAAACATCCGCCATGCTTGAACCAGTTTGTTCAATTTCCCATATCCATGCCGGTTCATTATTACTTCCTTGAAATTGGGCACCGGTAGTGTCAACAAAAATATTTAAAACGCCATCCTCAACAAAAGCTGGGAAACAGTAGTTCCCCGGCATAATATTAAATATTCTTCTTTCCGGCAATCCTATTTTCCCCTGCATAAAAAATTGCCCATTAATTATAACAGCACTATCTGATACATTTTCAGAATCACTGTAATACATTTTTACAAACCCATCATTGATTCCATTAACACTGCCGTAAATAGTATAACCTTCTTGTTTCGTTGAAGTCTGCTTACATGCCATATAAAAACATAATTGCATCCCAAATACTACTGCCAATATTTTTCTTATGAAGTAATGTGAATTTTTCATAATTATAGTTTTTTCTATGTTCATTTAAAAAGGGGAGTAGTTTAGAAAATCAAACTATTCCCCTTTTTTTTAATTTAAGAATGGAATCCAGCCTTTTTTAAACTGTTTAGCATTCTTATTCTATACCGGGCCACAAAAGCCAGTACCTTTACAATAACCACAACAAGCTTTGGTAAATGAACAACGCCTGCCATCCGCCCTACATGCAGATTCTTCTAAATCATCTTCTTCACCACCTTTAATTTTCATTTGTTCCAATTTACTTAGTTCCCTGCCTAAACTTTGTAATTTTTTCATTTGTTTTAAAATTATATATTTACGTTTCGGCCCGGGTTCTGGTACCAGGCTCTTTTACCCCATCGTTTGGCCTCTATGGTCAGGCTTTTGTTGCAACAAAAGAGTTTGTGCCCTTCCGGGCCGTTTTTATTTTAGCTGTAAGGTTAACCGAATTCAAATTCGGCTTTTTATTAATACAAAAATCAGCTTTTGAAAGATTAGGTTATAAAATATAACCTGATTTTCTTTTCATGCCGTTGTTGGTGAAAACAGCAGCATCGGCGTAAATCGGGCCTTATTAAATCAATCGAATCCATCTTCCAACCATCAACTGTTTTTTTTCTTCATAATAGGAAGTCGAAATGTTTCTTCTTACATGATTGTCAGTACTGTTGTAGCATCTTTTGAATAATATCAATTGATTCTCCATTTGACGGCATCGGCCCTCTCATTGCATAGATCTTGAAATTTTTATCAATCACTATTGTTCTGGGAATTTCCGAAACGTGATAGGGTTTAAGCGTGGACAAATCTGTAATATATTGAAGACCTGCAAGCTGCTTTTTATTGAGATAATCCAACCAGTCGGTTACATTTCTATCGATTGACAAAGACAGAAAAGCAATATCTGAATAGTCTTTAAATCTTTCTTTAAGTGAATCTAAATATAGCTGTTCTTTAATACAAGGTCCACACCATGTAGCCCAAACGTCTATATAAATAATTTTACCTTTTAAGCTACTTAATTTCATAGTGTTTCCGCTGCTGTCAGTTAATACAAGATCTACAGCATTAGTTCCGTTAAAGCTTAAAAACTTCTCATAGGTACTAAGAACCTCATTTCTATATTCAGGCGTTTTAATACGACCTATTTTTTGGACATCAAAACTGCCGGTATCAGTTTGCATTTCATGAATTATTTGTTTTGCAAAAAACCAATCATTAATTTTAATTATATCCTTTCCAACTGAGTCAGCGTCTTTTAATTTTAAAATTCTTAGTGCAACATCCCTATATACTTCAAGTTTCATCAGTCGAGCATCCAAACTGATAGGTACATATTTTTTAGCGTAGCTATCTACGATATTTGAAAAATGACTATTGAAAGCGATTAAACTATCTCCCTTAAGTTTATGTACATAGGGGAAATACCCGCGAAGGGCATAAAAACTATTTAGTAAATCTGCGTTTATTCGATTTTTTTCCAAAAACCTAAATTCAGAAGATAGATTTTTATATGCGGATAATCGCATTCTACTTTGTTTTGCCAAATCCAATACGGTATGAAATGTTTGTTCTATTGTCGACTTAACATTTTGACCTCCCTCCAGAAAAGAACCGGCCTTGGGATATGGAATGGATTTCAAATATTCATTCTCTTTATGATGACTGCCACTAAAGGCAGAATTTTGTGCATCATCGTAATCGATGTCAGCCTGTAATTTATCACCAGGACACAAGTAAATTGAATTTCTGGCTATCCTTAAGTATAAAGGCTCGTGTAGTGTAAATTCAATTGAAAACCGTCCCTGACTGTCAGGAACAAAAGAGCTTATGGCACTTGGAATTCGGAAGGGTTTGGTATAATCATTGTCTATTATTTCTATTACATTTCTATAATTTCTTATTGTTCCGTATATCAATACTTTACTGTTTTTGTTTTGGCCATAGCTTTGTAAATTAATAAGCAAACACCCAAAAAGTAAAACACACAATGATAATAATTTCATTTATTAATAGCTTAAGGCATTAGAATGCACTATGAGGTAAATTTAATCCAAGTTAATAATGCTGTTAAAAAAGATCTGATGTAGATGATCTTTTTTAACAGCATTAAAGTGCCTATTATCTAGGTACACATTGATGAATATTAGGACACGTTTGTCTACCACATTCTAATGTAACAACCATTTTGCTACAGACCATTATTCCACATTCATTATCGTTTGTGCACCCACAATCACATCCACCATCATCTATTACCTTATATCCCCCCATAATTCTTTTCTGTTCATCTTTACTCAGGCTTCTGCCTAAACTTTGTAATTTTTTCATTTGTTTTAAAATTATATATTTACGTTTCGGTCCGGGTTCTGGTACCAGGCTCTTTTACCCCACATACCTGTGGACTGGTTTATTGCAATAAAGAGTTTATGCCCTTCCGGGCCGTTTATATTTTAGTTTTAAGTTTAACCGAATTCAAATTCGACTATTTTTTAATACAAAAATCAGCTTTTGCAAGTTTAGGTTATAAAATATAACCTGGTTTTTGATGCTGTTGTCACCAACAACGGAGTAAAAGGCTTAAAAAAGGATATTTCATTTTTGATTTTGAGATGGTAAATTATCCAAAATAAATTTTTCAAAAGATTTTTTTAGTTCCGGTATAGGCATGTCTTTTGCAGTTAATAATTCTCCATTAGTTTTCAAAAAAATAAATCTTGGAATCGAAACAAGTTCGAAAAAATTATAAAAAGCAGTGAATTGATATTTATCAATTAGAAAATCTATTTTATTTCCTTTTTTTTGGGTTGATATATATTTCTTCCATTTTTTAAAATCTGTGTCGATTGATAAATGAAGAAAAAGAACTGATTCATTATACTTTTTTTCAAATTCGGTTATAAATTCCATTTGCTTGATACAGGGAACACACCATGTAGCCCAACAATCAATAATAATAAACGGATGTTTATCTGTAAGGTCTTTCAACGTGTGACTTTTTCCTTCAAGATCTAAAAGTATTGTATTTAAGATTTCTTTAATTTCAGGCTTTGGTTTTCGGCTATTTTTATAGACATTTATATCAGCCATTGTGTTTTCCAGTATAGCAGAATCTTTACAGAGTGACTGGAAATCTAAATAAAGCGAATCAAACTTTAGGTGCTCTCTAGTTTTGTTTTCAATCAATAATCTTGCTATTACTTTGTCTCGAATTAAACCATTAAAAAAAGAACTGGCAGATTGATATTTACTCTCCAGATTAGCATACTGATTATATGGGTTAAATTCATTGAGATAATAAATATTAAAAACGGAAGCCGCTATAATAAAGTTGTCACTTTTATAAATCAAATCAGCATCATCAAATTTTATATTACTTAGGTTCTCGAAAAAATTAGCTGGAAGTGTTTTTCTTTCCAGATTCGGTAAAATATCACAAAGCCGAAGGATATATTTATATTCAATATCTGCTTTTGCCAGTGCATAAAATTTTTCTGAAATAAGATCTTTTGCTTTGTATTCACCTAACAAAGTGATTGCAATAGTTAGTGCACTATCACATCTTTTCTTATATTCTATGGCTTTATCTTTATCAGCTTCAGAATTTCCATACCTTATAATACCAATTTTTTCTTCGAGGTCATCAAAAAACAAAAAATTCCCCGGATACCTGGCCTTTACACTCAGGGAATGAAATTTAGAAACGTATTCACCCTTTGCTCTTCTTTTTGATAAATCTGGTATAATAGATAAATATAAATTAATGCTGTCATCAGAATCAATAAAAATAGTATGACCCTTAAAACCATCTCCCAATTTGTATAAACAATTTGAAGGTAGTTCAATATCTTGTTGAAATGTTTTATTGACTATGGGTATAAAATATTTAGTTGGATGAGTGGAAACAGGTAATCCAAGTTTATATAATTCTATATTGTCAAATTCCTTTGAGTTGATACTTCCGGAAATGTTGAGTTTAATAAGCTCAGTTTGAGAAAAGGAATATGCAGGTATCATTAATAAAACATTTAAAATATATTTTTTCATAAATATTTTTTATAAATGAGCCGTAAAAATTAATTACGGCTCATTAGATTATCAGGCACATTTACACGAAGCACAGCCTTCTTCACTAGCACACCATTCTGCTGCTGCTGTATTACAGTTCTCTAAAGTCCCAGTACAGGAACCGGGGGAAGTCACTGTATAACCCTCCCTAGCAAGAGCTGTACAGAAATAACTACCTCCATGATCATGCCCTCCCACAATTTTCTTCATTTGTAACCTTGTCAATACATCAGCCTCGCTGATATTCAGCTTTTGAAAATTCAAACTTTTCATTTTTTAAATTTTTAATTTTAAATAATTGCCCGGGTTCTGGTACCAGGCTATTTTACCCCACATACCTGCGGAATGGTTTATTGCAATAAAGAGTTTATGCCCTTCCGGGCCGTTTTATTTTAGCTGATAAAGTTAAACGAATTCAAATTCGGAAATTTATTAATGCAAAAATCAGCTTTTGAATATTTAGGTTATAAAATATAATCTGATATTTTTTTCAAGCTGTTGTTAGTGTTTTCACCAACAATCAAATCTTAATGCAGCAATAAAGTCGTAGGGGCGTAAAACAAAAGTCATTTCCACATTGCTTTTACCATCCTGTCCTTACCCTGAAAATCTTTTTTCAGTTCGATATGGCTGTCATTTTTTTTAAAAATCTATTTTTTATCAGCTTCTTTATCTTTTAAAACGAATTTGGCATTGATAGCTGTTACCACTTTTTTACCTGTTTTTGCTTCCAGTTCTTTCATGGCTACTTTGGCTACATTTCCTCCTTGTTTGGCTACTTTTTTGCTATCTTCAAAAGTCCCGGGTTTTACGACTTGCGAAATGTCTTTGGTAGAAGCTTCGGCAAGCATATTTAAAATCAATTCGGTATTGGTCATATTGTCCCGCAGGTTTTCTTTCTTCAAACCTTTCAAAATTTTATATTCTTTGGTTGTTTTTCCTGCCCATGCTTTCGTAATAATATCAGTAAGGGTTGCAAATTGTTGCCCTTCTTGCAATCCTCTCTTCTTCCATTCATCAGTTAGCTCTTTGCGTATTTCTATACTTTTGAGCCGTTGGTTAATCCAGTTTTTGCTGTAGCCCAATTGTAAATACTGCTCCAAAGCCCTATCAATACTTAATTCAGGGTCTTGCATTTCATCCAATCTTTCCGATGCTACTTTTGCAAGCCATAACTTAAAAGGTTCTGCTTTGGGAGATGGAATGGATTGAATTAACCTAAAAAGCTGTTCTGGGTCAGCCACATCGGTTTTATAAAACTTTCCATCAGATGATTGCATTTTCAGTTGGTTACAGTTTGTAACCAACTGGCTTCCTTCCTTTTTTAGCCTGTTTTTTAGTACCTTCCAATAATTATTTGGATTGGGGCTATCTGTTAATATACCAACCACATCTACAATGGAAATATACCATTTTTCCTGGTCTGCATCCCACAGGCTTCTTACTTTTTTGTCTTCAAATATTTTTATGGCTACTTCTTTAGTCATCACATAAATTTACGTTGGGTTTTTTTAATTTCTTACTAATTGTTTTTACATTTCTTGCTATTGTTGTGCGTTTTCACCAACAACTGAATCTTAATGCAACAACGGCGCAGCGGCGTTAACAAATGTCATTTCCACACCGCTTTTACCATCCTGTCTTTTCCCTGAAGATCTTTTTTCAGTTCGATATCTGAGTATTGAAATTTTTTGAGAAGGTCAACTACTTCTTTAC
Source organism: Chitinophagaceae bacterium (assembly GCA_043780275.1). Classification (GTDB taxonomy): domain Bacteria; phylum Bacteroidota; class Bacteroidia; order Chitinophagales; family Chitinophagaceae; genus MGR-bin208. Next base: position 4,488 of record JAYWCV010000052.1, on the reverse strand, counting down.
CCAGGTTTTCATGAATTTCGAAATAAATTCTTCCTCCTTTATTTAAATGTTCAGTACCGAATCTGGCAATGGCATCGTAAAAAACAAGCGGATCATTATCTGGTACAAACAAGGCCAATGAGGGTTCGTACTTCAATACATTGGGATGCATTTCGAATCTGTCTTTTTCAGGTATATAAGGCGGATTGCTACTGATGATATCGAATAATGGAAGGTTTTTTATTGCGTCTTTATTCAAAAAATCAAGCTGCATGAAATGGATATTTCCTGCTTCAAGTTGTTTTGCGTTTTCTTTGGCAACTTCAATGGCTTGTTCACTGATGTCGCAGGTCCAGACTTTGGCATGATTTAATTTCTTTTGCAAAGCAATGGGGATGCAGCCGCTACCGGTTCCGATATCCAGAATCTTTATTGGATTATTTATCGCAGAATAATCTTTTATTATCCAATCAACCAACTCTTCGGTTTCTGGCCTTGGTATCAGCACTTGTTCATTTACCTTAAATTTCATACCGGCAAACCAGCATTCATTCAACACATATTGAACCGGTTCTTGTTGCAACAGCCGGTTTGTAATGTGATGGAGTTTTTCAACAATTTTATTGGGTAAATCAAGTCCATTATCAATCAATCGTTCTGGCCTGGATTTACCGGTCAGGTATTCCATAACCCAGTTGGCAATATTGGAAGCTTCACTTGGTTCGTAAACCGTTTTCAATTGTTCTTTTAAAAATAAATTGGCCTGATTTAAAGTCATTAAGGCAAACTTAAATAATTTACTTTTGCTACCGCTAAATTAATGATGACAGTAAACGAAACATATATGCATCGCTGCCTGCAACTGGCAAAACTGGGAGCAGGGTATGTTGCACCCAACCCGATGGTTGGGGCAGTATTGGTTTATGAAGATCGAATCATTGGGGAAGGCTATCATCAGCAATATGGAGAACCGCATGCAGAAGTAAATTGTATTGCTTCTGTCAATGAGGAAGATGAGGCATTGATATCAAAATCTACCTTGTATGTTTCACTGGAACCCTGTGCACATTTTGGGAAAACGCCTCCTTGTACTGATTTGATTATAAAATACCAGATTCTTAAAGTGGTTATTGGATGCAGAGATCCTTTTGCAGCAGTAAATAATAAGGGTTTTGAAAAATTAATGGCAGCAGGAATTGAAGTCCATCCAGTCTCAGGCGTGATGGAAAAAGAATGTATAGAAATCAATAAACGTTTCTTTCATTTTCATCAGGCACAAAAACCCTATATTATTTTAAAGTGGGCACAATCGGCCAACAACAAAATTTCAGGTGTTGGAACAGAAAGGGTTTTCATCAGCAATGAAATTACAAATCGTTTAGTGCATAAATGGCGGAGTGAAGAAGCGGGTATTTTAGTTGGAACCAATACTGCCTTACTCGACAATCCGGAGTTGAATAATCGGTTATGGCATGGGTCTTCACCGGTAAGGATAGTAATGGATCTGAATCTTCGGTTACCGGATTCATTGAAAATATTTAATCAACAGGAAAGGACCATCGTTTTTAATTTACATAAACAGGAAGTAGTAGGAAATATCAGTTATCACAAACTGCACTCTGCTAAAAATTTAGTGCAACAATTAACGGATGCATTATATCAGTTGAACATACAGTCGGTTTTAATTGAAGGTGGTGCAATTATTTTGCAATCCTTTATCGATGCCGGATTATGGAATGAAGCAAGGGTGATTACCAATATGGATCTTATTATTGAAGAAGGGGCGGATGCACCTTTCGTGAAATCATTTATAAATATTGTAGAGGAGTCTCTGCTCAACGATCGGATTAGTTATTTTAAAAATCAGCATTCATAGATGTTATATCTTTTAGGCAGTATTGTTTTTACTTCTTACCTCACACTCTCCTTTAAAGTATTGGAGAAGTACAGGATCAATAACCTGCAGGCCATTGTATTTAATTATTTTACCTGTGTGGCAGTAGGCATTTTGGTAGATGGCAAATCGCCGATCAAGGCAAATAGTTTAGATGAACCATGGATTACATGGGCGGTTGTATTGGGTTGCTTCTTTGTTTTCCTGTTTAATGTGATCGCGTTTACAACACAGAATATGGGCGTTGCAGTAGCTTCGGTCACTAATAAGTTATCCTTGGTCATCCCTTTTTTGTTTTCAATTTATCTGTATAATGAAACTGCAACATTTTTAAAGATTGCCGGAATTGCAGTGGCGATGATTGCTGTAATTTTTACCTGCTGGCCCGAAAAAGGACATGTGCTGGCAGGATCTCATAAAAAAGTCAGTTCATTTTTCCTGATTGCCCTTCCCTTGTTAATGTTTATTGGAAGTGGGTTGTTGGATACCATGATCAAATACATTGAATCTTCTTATTTAGACGAAACAAATAAGAATGCATTTTTGATTACTACTTTTTTAATAGCAGGCAGTGTTGGCTTGTTCATATTATTGAGCCTGATGTTGATCGGAAAAATAAAATTCGATTATAGGGCAGTCATTGCCGGTGTCGCCATCGGTATTCCCAATTATATATCTATCTGGTGCCTGGTAAGGGTTTTACGGGATTACGCCGGAAATTCTTCCGCCATCATCCCCATTAATAATATGGGTATTGTATTATTCAGTACAGTCGTTGCCCTTTTTCTGTTCAGTGAGCGGTTGACCAAACTGAACTGGATCGGAATTATTTTATCAATCGCCGCAATAGCATTAATAGCCTATGGATAACCAGGATTTTTATCTGACAATTGAACAACCAGCCGTTGCTGAATTCAAAGACCGTGGAAGTAAGTTCCTTGCCTTTGCATATCCAATTTCATCAGCAGATGATTTTAAAAAACTATTGAAAAACCGGAAGAACGAACATCCCAAAGCCAACCATCATTGCTTTGCATACCGATTAGGATTAGCAGGAGATAATTTCAGGTCCAGCGATGCCGGTGAGCCATCGGGTACGGCCGGTAAACCGATACTCGGGCAAATTGATAGTAAGGGATTGACCAACGTGTTGATAGTAGTTGTTCGTTATTTTGGTGGAACCATGTTGGGTGTTCCCGGATTGATTAATGCCTATAAAACTGCCGCTTCGCTTTCTTTACAAACCACAGCAGTTGTACAAAAAGCAGTCGAGGTCAATTATCGTTTTCAGTTTGATTACACACAGATGAATGAAGTGATGATGATTGTAAAATTTTACAATTGTACTATTCACAAACAGGAATCACAATTGTTCAGCATGATTGAATTGGGAATACCTAAAAACAGGCTGGCTGAAGTACTTTATAAGATTAAGGATTTGCAGACAGTAGAAGTTTCGTCATTATAATAAAAAGAATTACAGGCACAATTCAACCAGTTTGCAAATGGTTTTCCAATTGCGGGTTGTTGCTTTTACCTTCAGTATATTCTCAAAAAAATTATTATTCATCTTCGCATTTCCATAGCCGTTTGGCGAATAGAAATAAATGATTTTTTCCTGCTGAATATATTCTTCGGGTGAATAATCGAAACTGCTTAGTTTTTCGAGATGTTCTTTTGCCGGTTCATCGGAAAGTATTGTTGCATAAATTTTTTCAATATCTTTTTTTGGATTATTCAGAAATGGGTTATTGTCAAAAATGTTTTTTAGTTCTGAAAAATTTAAAAGAATGACCGGCACTTCAAAACCATATTTCTCTTTAATTTTTTGGGCTATTTTTTCAGCAAGCTGTTTGTGGCCGGTAGTTTTATTTTCAAATAAAATATTGCCACTTTGAATATACGTTCTGACATGGCGGAACTTTAATTCTTCCAGGTGAATTTTCAGGTCAGCCATTTTAATCAGCTTCTGACCACTTACATTAATCCCTCTTAATAAGGCAATATATGTTTCCATGAAAGTTGTTGATGTGTACGCTAAAAAATCTAATGAAATCTTTTACTTACCAGCAGTTCTTTATTTCCCGGAGTATAAGTATAAAACCCTTCGCCTGACTTAACACCCAATTTTCCTGCTGCAACCATATTTACCAACAGCGGACATGGAGCATATTTTGGATTTCCAAAACCATCATGCAAAACATCTAGAATAGAAAGACAAACATCGAGACCAATAAAATCGGCCAACTGTAAGGGACCCATCGGGTGGGCCATACCGAGTTTCATGATATTGTCGATGGACTCAACGCCGGCTATTCCTTCATATAAGCTGTAAATAGCTTCATTAATCATCGGCATCAAAATACGGTTTGCAATAAAGCCGGGATAGTCATTCACCACACAGGGAATTTTTCCCAGTTGCCTGCTTAACTCAACAATAGAATCAGTCACTTCTTTTTTAGTGGCATATCCATTAATAATCTCCACCAGTTTCATAACCGGTACAGGATTCATGAAATGCATGCCAATCACCAATTCCGGACGGTTTGTAACGGCTGCAATTTTTGTAATGGAAATGGATGATGTATTGGTAGCTAAAATGCATCCTTTGGGAG
>JAYWCV010000051.1:0-2696 GCA_043780275.1 Chitinophagaceae bacterium | reverse complement strand
TCCACGGCTTTTCAGCATGGGCTTAATGTCCGGATCATGTCCCCGGAAAGCCTTGAACATTTTGCCATAGTCTTCCGTATTGCCACGGGATAAGATCATATCCCGGAATCGCTGACCATTTGCCCTTGTTAAACCTCCATTTTCCTGGAACCAGGAAAAAGCATCTTCCTCCAGCATGTCTGTCCACAAATAAGCATAGTACCCTGCTGCATAATTATGAAACCAGATATGTAAAAAGTAAGTGGAACGATACCGGGGTGGTACTTCGGATAAATCTAATTTCGTTTTCTTCAAGGCTGCTTTTTCAAATAGATCCACATCCTGCAACGGATCATTGGCTGAAAGTGTATTCCATTGCATATCGAGCAGGCAGGCAGCTAGGTTTTCAGTTATCTTGTAACCACCGTTAAAAGTTGCTGCTTTTTTTATTTTATCCAATAAGGCCTGTGGCATCGGTTCTTTGGTTTTATAATGAACCGCATAATTTTTCAACACCTGGGGATCAAGAGCCCAATGTTCATTAAACTGGGAAGGAAATTCAACAAAGTCCTGTGCTACAGAACTACCTGATATGGATGCATATTTTTGACTGGCAAAGAAACCGTGCAACGCATGACCAAATTCATGAAATAGGGTCGTTACATCGTCAAAACTTATTAATGCGGGTTGACCGGTTGCTGGTTTTGTGTAGTTACAGACGTTATAAATTACCGGTTTAGTACCCAGTAATTCTGTTTGATTTACCAAATTATCCATCCAGGCACCGCCCCGTTTATTATCTCGTTTGTAATAATCAGCATAAAACAAACCAATAGCGGAACCGTCTTTTTCATACAATTCAAATACTCGGACATCTTCCTGGTAAACAGGAAGGTCGTGACGTTCTATAAAGCTGATGCCATATAGTTGGGTAGCTGCATAAAATACACCGTTCTCCAATACATTGTTTAATTCAAAATAGGGTTTGATCTCATTGGCATCCAGGTCAAATTTTTCCTTCCGCACCTGCTCCGCATAATAATTCCAATCCCAGGGTTCTAATTTAAAACTATTGTTTTGTTTATCTATCAGGACCTGAATATCTGCGGCTTCAGCTTTTGCTTTTGCAGTAGCCGGTGCAACTAATTGGGCAAAGAATTTATTAACGGCTTCAGGTGTTTTAGCCATTTGATCCTGTAGTTTCCAAGAAGCGTAATTGGGAAACCCGATCAGCTTTGCTTTCTCAGCATGGATCTTTGCAATGCGGGAAATAGTATTTTTTGTATCATTCGAATCATTTTTTACTGCACGGTTCCAGGAAGCTTCAAATAATTTTTGGCGGGTTGCCCTGTTGGAGAGTGATTGCAAAGCTGGTTGTTGTGTAGTATTTTGTAAAGCAATCAGCCATTTGTTCTCCAGCTTATTGGCTTTGGCATCACGGGCAGCAGCATCAATCTCTCCTTGCGATAGTCCTGCTATTTCTGAAAGATTGTTTATAACCAAAGCCCCTGCTTTGTTGCCCGCCAGCAATTGATTATTAAATTTGGCACTATATGAAGCCTCTTCTGCATTCAATTTTTTCAGGCTTGCTTTATCAGCATCTGAAAGTTTGGCGCCGGATAATAAAAAACGCTGATGATAAAATTCGATTAAGCGGTTTGATTCTGCATCTAACTTTAGGTTACTACGGGTGTTAAAAAGCGTTTCAATACGTTTAAACAATTGGGTGTTCAGGTAAATTGCATCCCTGTGGGCAGCCTGCAATGGAGCAATTTCCTGGGATACTTTTTGTAATGCAGCATTTGTATTGGCGCCTGTAAGCAAGACAAACACATTGCTCACCCGTTCGAGCAGGCGACCGCTTTTTTCCATGGCCACCAATGTGTTTTCAAAAGTTGGGGATTGAGGATTATTGGCAATTTTTTCTATTTCGATTAACTGCACTCTCATGCCTTCTTCAATGGCAGGTTTGAAATCGCTGTTGTTGATTTTATCGAAGGGAGGAGCCTGGTAGGGTAATTTGCTTTCGTTGTAAAAAGGGTTGGCGGAGGAGAAATTAGTTTGACTATTTGCATCATCAGTCAAAATGACGTACATGGTTAATAAACATAACCGGTAGAAATGTTTCATGCTGGTTGGTTTTAGTAGTAAAAATCCGATGACTAATAAATATATCTACTTCTTTTCCTTAATATGTTTTAAATATGTGAATTAACAACTCCTTCTAATATTGCAATCGTTTTCCTCGCCACTTCCAATCTTATTTGAGCATCTGTTGGTATGTAACATAGTTTGTGAGTGAACCTACCAACAATCAAAGTTAAAGAGGCATCAATTATTGTCAGACATGACAACGATATCAACACCTTATACCAACAATGGCAAAAACCATAGGAAACCTTTCCCATAAAAAAGGTCCGTAAACTCACGAACCTTTTTTTTATTGAATATTTTTTTAAAACGCCTTGTTCACATTCTCCTTGGCTTTTTGTTTTAGTTTTTCCTGCAGTGATATACCATCGGTAATCCATTTTTCTGCCGGCTTGCCTAGCAGGTAATAATCGAAATATTCCTTTTGCCTTTTCTGGTAGTCGATCTGGTTTTCCTTTTTTGCCAGCCCATGATTTTCATCGGCATATACCAACATGATATGTGGTTTCTGCATGCGGCGCATAGTGCTGTACATTTCAATACCCTGGTGCCAGTCAACGGCTCCG
>JAYWCV010000050.1:0-2196 GCA_043780275.1 Chitinophagaceae bacterium | reverse complement strand
ATTCAAACCCAATACGGATGATATACGGGAAGCTCCGGCTTTGTATATGATTGACGAATTGGTTAAAGCCGGTGCAACTGTTACTGCATTCGATCCGGAGGCTATGAAAAACATTCAACAATTGATCGGGGATAAAATTTCTTATGCCGAAAGTCAGTACGATTGCCTGAAAGACGCAGATGCACTGATCATTGCTACCGAATGGAATGAATTCCGTACACCGGATTTTTCAAAAATAGAGGGATCACTTAAAAACAAAGTTATCTTCGACGGAAGAAATGTATATGATATAACCACTATGGAAGAACTTAGTTTTCATTATGAAAGTGTGGGAAGGGAAACAGTAAAACAAAAAAAATAAGCATGAGCCGAAAACGAATTCTAATTACCGGAGCAGCCGGATTTCTTGGTTCACATTTATGTGATCGGTTTATCAAAGAAGATTACCATGTTATTGCAATGGATAATCTGATAACCGGCGACTTAAAAAATATCGAACAGCTTTTTACGTTAGAAAATTTTGAATTCTATCACCACGATGTCAGCAAGTTTATTCATATTCCCGGTAAGCTGGATTATATTCTTCATTTTGCTTCACCTGCCAGTCCCATCGATTATTTGAAAATTCCCATACAAACTTTAAAGGTTGGTGCATTGGGTACACATAATTGTATGGGCCTTGCTAAAAATAAAAATGCCCGGATATTGGTTGCCTCAACCAGTGAAGTTTATGGTGACCCACAGGTACATCCGCAAACAGAAGAATATTGGGGAAATGTAAATCCGGTGGGTCCACGTGGTGTATATGATGAAGCCAAACGATTTATGGAATCCATCACGATGGCTTATAATACATTTCATGGGGTAGAAACAAGGATTGTTCGGATCTTTAATACGTATGGTCCAAGGATGCGGTTGAATGATGGAAGGGCTTTGCCTGCGTTTATAGGACAGGCTTTGCGGGGACAGGATTTGACCGTTTTTGGGGATGGTTCGCAAACAAGATCTTTCTGTTACGTGGATGATCTGGTGGAAGGTATTTATCGTTTATTGTTAAGCGATTATCACATGCCGGTTAATATTGGTAATCCGGATGAAATATCGCTGAAAGAGTTTGCTGAAGAAATTCTGGAACTGACTGGTAATAAAGTAAAAATTATTTATCAGCCATTACCTGTTGATGATCCTAAACAAAGACAACCAGACATTTCAAAAGCAAAAGAAATTCTTGGTTGGTCACCTACAGTAAACAGAAAGGAAGGTTTGAAAATTACCTACGAATATTTTAAATCCTTATCATCCGATGAATGGAATAAAAAACCAAAGGAATTTATCAGCATCAAATAAAAACATGTCAACTTTCAGCCTTTGATTTAGTTGATCTGGATCTAAAAAGTATTTTCAATTATGTATCAGAACTTAATAGATAAAAAAGCAAAACTGGCGGTAATTGGTTTGGGATATGTGGGGCTTCCAATTGCATTGGAGTTTGCAAAAAATATTTCTGTCATTGGTTTCGATATCAGTGAGGAAAGAATTGGACAGATGAATAGGGGCATTGATCCAAGTAATGAATTGAGTAATGAGTCTTTCGAAAATTGCGATATCATTTTCACCACTTCCCTGGATGTATTGAAAGAAGCCCAATTTTTTGTAGTAGCTGTACCAACACCTGTAGATGAAAATAATGTACCCAATTTAACACCTGTTACAAAAGCATCTGAAACTATTGGAAAGGTGATAAAGAAAGGCGATTATGTAGTTTTTGAATCAACCGTTTATCCGGGTTGTACAGAGGAAGATTGTTTGCCCATCATTGAAAAAATTTCCGGACTTCGGGGCGTTGCTGATTTTAAGATCGGGTATTCTCCCGAGCGGATTAATCCGGGTGATAAAGTATATACATTAACCAATGTAGTAAAAGTAGTTTCGGGATGTGATGCTGAGTCACTGGATGTGATTGCAAAAATGTATGAGTTGGTAGTAAAAGCTGGCGTACACCGTGCATCTTCCATCAAAGTTGCCGAAGCAGCCAAGATTATAGAAAACACACAACGTGATTTGAATATTGCTTTGATGAATGAATTATCCATCATTTTCGATAAGATGGGTATCAATACTTATGAAGTGTTGGAAGCTGCCGGAACCAAATGGAATTTCCTGAATTTCAAACCGGGATTGGTGGGTGGTCATTGC
>JAYWCV010000049.1:0-3649 GCA_043780275.1 Chitinophagaceae bacterium | reverse complement strand
TAGATACTTTAAGTGGGTATATCATGTACCGTTCCTAAGGAACTTCATGGTAAGCTTTAAGTTTGATTGGCAACGGACTTAAGTCCGTTGTTACAATATGCGCCGTTCCTACGGAACTTTATGCAGAGCCGTAGGCTCAACTCATTTTGTAAGGATGGACTTTAGTCCATTCACAAACCCAAACAACACGACACAAAGAGCCGTAGGCTCGGCTTATATCAAAATTTAAAAACCATTTGTTCATATTCAAAAACACATAACACATGCTGCTAAAAATATCATAGCACCTCAAAATAAGAATTAGCCGTACAAAAGGAATTTAATTGTTTGTCAATTGTTTTATATAAATCAAAAAATCAATTTTTTGTATTTTTTCAGAGGAACGGTTCATTAACCCTGACTTTATTTTGCTTTCTAACTTACCGGAAAACAGTAATTTTACCGCTTTAAATTGGCTGTATGCATATATCTCCAGGTCCATTACTAAGCAAAATTGATTCACCAGATGACTTAAAAAAGCTTTCTGTTGAACAACTTCACCAAGTTTGTGACGAACTACGTCAATATATTATTGATGTGGTAAGCGTACATGGCGGGCATTTTGGTGCAAGTTTGGGTGTTGTGGAACTAACGGTTGCCTTGCATTATATATACAATACCCCTTACGATCAATTAGCCTGGGATGTGGGACATCAGGCTTACGGACACAAAATTTTAACCGGAAGAAGAGATAACTTCATTAGCAACCGCAAATACAAAGGCTTAAGTGGTTTTCCAAAAAGAAGCGAAAGTGAATATGATACGTTTGGTGTAGGCCATTCATCCACCTCTATTTCTGCTGCGTTAGGTATGGCCATGGCGGCAAAAATCAAAAACGAAACTGATCGGAAATCCATTGCGGTAATCGGTGATGGGGCAATGACTGCCGGACTTGCTTTTGAAGGCATGAACCACGCAGGAGTTGCAGATACCGATCTGTTGATTGTATTGAATGATAATTGTATGAGCATTGACCCCAATGTGGGTGCATTGAAAGAATACCTCACCGACATCAGCACATCCCCTACTTACAATAAATTCAGAGATGAAGTTTGGAATCTATTAGGAAAACTTCCGGTTGGAAAAAGCTTCACCAGGGAAATGGCCGGTAAATTTGCCACCGGGCTAAAAGGCGTTGTAAGTAAAAGCAGCAACCTGTTTGAAGCACTGAACCTACGATACTTTGGTCCGATTGATGGCCATAATATCAGCAAACTGGTAGATACATTTAAAGATCTGAGAAACATTCCCGGACCAAAAATATTACACATCATTACCGTAAAAGGAAAGGGATATGAATTAGCCGAAAAAGACCAAACTATCTGGCATGCACCAGGGCTTTTTGACAAAGTAACCGGCGAAATTTATAAGAAGAAATTCGACATACCACAGGCTCCAAAATACCAGGATGTATTTGGTTACAGCATCATAGAACTTGCCGAAAAAAATGAAAAGATTATCGGTATCACACCGGCCATGCCAAGTGGTTCATCATTGAAATACATGATGGATAAAATGCCTGACCGTGCTTTTGATGTGGGTATTTGCGAACAACATGCGGTTACCTTAAGTGCCGGAATGGCAACGCAAGGATTGAAAGTGTTTTGCAATATCTATTCTTCTTTCATGCAAAGAGCTTATGACCAGGTAGTCCATGATGTGGCTATTCAAAACCTTCCGGTAATATTTTGTTTGGACCGTGCCGGGTTGGTTGGAGACGACGGAGCAACACACCATGGCTGTTATGATATTCCGTATATGCGATGCATACCTAACATGATTGTGAGTGCACCCATGAATGAAGCAGAATTAAGAAACATGATGTATACAGCACAATTGGATACGACTATTAATCCTTTTGTAATACGCTATCCAAGAGGACAAGGTGTAATGCCTGAATGGAAAACGGATTTTTTGGAAATACAAATAGGCAAAGGCCGTAAACTAAAAGACGGAAAAGACATTGCCATTTTATCATTGGGTCATCCGGGAAATTTTGCTGCTTCTGCAATCAGGGATTTAAAAGCAGAAGGATTGACGCCTGCTCATTACGACATGCGTTTTGTAAAACCCATTGATGAAGAATTACTGCACGAAGCTTTGTCGAAATACGAAAAGATCATCACCATTGAAGACGGAACAATCGTCGGCGGTTTCGGGTCTGCTGTATTGGAATTTATGGCCAAACACGGGTATAAAAATGAAGTAAAAATGCTGGGTATCCCCGACCAAATTATTGAACATGGTACACCAAAAGAACTTTACCACGAATGTGAATATGATGCTGAAGCAATCATCAAAACTGTAAGGGAAATGATGAAGGAGAAAGTATCAGTACAATCAAATATTTTGCAATAACTCTTTTTTGACTCCCGCTAATCTTAAAACAAAAAATCGTTCCCAACCTCGAATAAATTTATTTGATTTTGGCCTTATTATTTTTTATAGAACCCCAATAAGAATTTTGATTTAATTATTGTAACTTTTATATCAGATTTGTAATCTATCCCCATAAACTACTCTTACTCCGGACCTGTAAATTTATTGTTCATCAAATAATTCTGGTCATGAAAAAATTAATCTTTATCATCTCTTTTCTGAGTATTTCTTTTTTTGCACATAGCCAGATACTCAAAAAAATGGCAGAACGTGCAAAACAAAAAGTGGAATCAAAGACCAATGAAAAAGTGGAATCAAAAGTTGATCAGGGAGTAGACACGGCATTCTCCAAAACCGAAAAAATATTAAAAGTTGTGGTTAGCGGGAAACCGGAAAACCCGGATAACCCCGAAAAACCGGATGATAAAAATGTCCGTAACAATAATGAAACAGGAAATCCTGCCAGTTTAAAAGCCTATAGCAAATATGATTTTGTACCCGGAGAAAAAATTATAGGCTTTGAAGATTTTTCAACAGGCAGCATTGGCGATTTTCCTGCGGGCTGGAATACAACCGGCTCTGGCGAAATAGTAACTATTGAAAATAAAGCCGGGCGTTGGTTATGGTTGACAAAACCGGGGGTCTTCGTTCCTGAATTTACTGAGAGTTATCCCGATGATTTTACTTTTGAATTTAACTTACTGCATGGCATCATTGACGGAGGCCAGTTTAAAATTGCATTTTCTGAATTAGCGAATATAGATCAGCCACAACACTGGTCTTTAGGAAATAATGTTATCAGTTTTGATTTGAACAACGCGAATTCAAATGCAAGCCCCGAAACCGGGCTATCAAGATATTCCGTAAGAAAAAATTCGGCATCCGAACAGAGCAACCAGCTTCAGACCAGTTTACTCAGCGACAAACACAACCCTGTTCATATTTCTATCTGGCGGCAAAAAGAAAGAGTGAGAGTATATCTTAACCAAGAAAAAATCTGGGATATTCCAAAAGGCCTGGCTAAAGAAACAAAATTAAACTCCATAGTTTTTTCTGTGATCTATGCAGAAGCAACCGTGCAACATTATATCGGCAACCTGCGGCTGGCCGTTGGTGCACCTGATACCCGCAACAAAATGCTTACACAAAATAAATGGGTAACACATGGAATTTTGTTTGATGTAAACAGTGCCAACATCAAACCCGAATCGTACGGAACGTTGAAAGAAAT
>JAYWCV010000048.1:0-2070 GCA_043780275.1 Chitinophagaceae bacterium | reverse complement strand
TGAATATGTTTGGGCCTTGAAGGATATTAATTTTGAAGTGAAGAAAGGCGAGATATTGGGAATTATTGGAAGAAATGGTGCAGGTAAAAGCACCTTGCTTAAAATTCTTTCAAAAGTAACAGGTCCTTCATCCGGCAAAATAGCAATCAATGGCCGCATTGCAGCATTACTGGAAGTAGGTACCGGTTTTCATCCCGAACTGACAGGAAGGGAAAATGTTTATTTGAACGGAGCGATACTTGGGATGACCAAAAAAGAAATTAGCCGGAAATTTGATGAAATTGTAGATTTTAGCGGCTGCGAAAAATATATTGATACGCCTGTAAAAAGATACAGCTCCGGGATGATTGTACGTTTGGGGTTTGCAGTAGCAGCACATTTAGAGCCTGAGATTTTAATTGTAGATGAAGTGCTGGCAGTTGGGGATGCTGAATTCCAGCGGAAATGTATAGGAAAAATGAAAGATGTAAGTGATAAAGATGGTCGTACGGTTTTATTTGTAAGTCATAATTTATCGCAGGTACAAGCACTTTGCACAAAAGGTATAGTATTGGAAAATGGTTCATTGATGTTTAATGGAAATGTAAATGATGCCATCTTTTCGTATGTGCATGGAGACAAAAAAACACGGAGTATCGATCTTAGTACTTATCCCAGAGCAGGCCATGCCATTCCGGGTTTTCGGTTTAAACATTTTTTGATAGTATCTCCTGAAGAACATATTTATGAAGGGGACAGTTTAAAAGTTAAGATCAGTTACAACTCCACTAAAAATTTTAAAGAAACAATTATTGGCATTACCATTTCTGATGTTTTTCAGACCTTAATCGAATGCAGGTCTTCAGCAAGTTATAATAATCTTGAATTATTAGCTGATCAACTAGGTGAAATGGAAGTAGTAGTACCCTTACAATTAAAAGCCGGAAATTATACGATTAATCTTGGTGCAAGAGCAATTAATGGCTTGTTGGAATACATACCTTCTATAACAACGATTGAAATTTTGCCAAATCCGGATTCGGCTGTTGAAGATTGGAAGAAAAATAGTGCAGGTGTTTTATTGACAAATTCAGCGTGGACTGTAAAAGGTCATTGATAAATGAAGCGTATTAAAAAATAGTAGTAGCAGTTTTGAAATTTTTTATAAATGAAAGAAATCTTACGTGGCATCATAAAAAAAATAGTCAAGAATAATTTTTCCTGGAAATTATTATCACCGTTTATTAAAGTGGCTAACTATTTCTCCTATTGGCGAAAAGAACAACTTCCTAAAATTGAAGTACAATATGTTGCAGACCCAGAACTAATTCCGTTGCTTGGTGCGCCGGTGGTAAAACGAGGCCCATTTGCCGGATTGAAGTATCCGGATTTTCAGTCTTTCGGTAGTACGATCTTTCCTAAGATAATGGGTAGTTATGAAAAAGAACTGGAAGAGGTAATTGAAAAAATCTGTTCAAAAAAATATACGGAGATAATAGATGTTGGATCAGCTGAAGGCTATTATGCAAATGGACTTGCTCTTCGAATTCCAGATGCAGTTGTATTTGCATATGATATCAATGAACAGGCAAATGCCTTTTGTAACAAGATGGCTGTGTTGAATGGTGTAGAAGCAAGAGTTAAGATAAAACAATTTTGTTCGGACGAAACAGTAGCTGCATTTCCTTTTACTGGTAAAGGGTTGATTATTTGCGATTGTGAGGGGTATGAAAAGCAATTGTTTACGGCAACCAATATTTCCAATCTTATTAATTGTGATCTTCTGATTGAAACACATGATTTTATTGATATGGGGATATCACCCTACCTGATCGATCTGTTTGAAAAAACACATGCTGTACAGGTGATAAGAAGTATTGATGATATAGATAAGGCCAGAGAATATGATTATCCGGAGTTGCTTTCTCTCGATCTCGATAAACGAAAAAGATTGGTAAGTGAAGGAAGACCGGGATTAATGGAATGGTTATTTCTGGAACCTATAAATTTTACCAAAATTAATTTTGATAAGACAGAAAATAATAATACCTGATCAATGAATATTTTAATAACAGGGGGTGCTGGTTTTGC
>JAYWCV010000047.1:0-3389 GCA_043780275.1 Chitinophagaceae bacterium | reverse complement strand
AAAATATTTTTAAAAAATTTACAATGTGAATAGTCAAACGTAGAGACCATTTTTTCCACAATATTTATTTTGCAACACCCAACGCTGAAAACAGGGGGACGGCTTCTTCATGTATTTAATATTTTAAAATATTAACTCACTCCTCTCATCATTTTCTTAAGTATCGGTGAAAGTGCTAATAGCACTAAACCAGCTACCATAGAAGTAACAATCAGGAATAAGAAAAGATTCATTTCAAACTTGTGCAAGATACTTTCCAGAATACCGGCCATATAGTTTGCCGCTGCAATGCTGGTAAACCAAAGACCCATCATCAGAGAAACAATCTTTGGAGGAGATAATTTGGTGATCATGGATAAACCAATCGGCGAAAGAAATAATTCACCAACCGTGTGCAACAAATAAACTCCTACCAGCCAAAGTGGGCTTACCAGGTTGCCACCCGATGCTTTTTGACTGGCTAAATACATGACAATAAATCCGGCACCCAACAAAATCATACCGAAACCAAACTTTGCCGGGATATTTGGGTTCTTTCTTATTTTACTTAAAAAGATCCATAATATAGCAAATACTGGAGCTAAAGCAAATATGCCAAATGCATTGATCGACTGGAACCAGGTAGTTGGAATAGTCATTGATCCTAATGCTCGGTTTGTATTCTCTTCTGCAAATAAATTAAATGTTCCACCTGCCTGTTCAAATCCGGCCCAGAAGAACACATTAAAGAATGCCAGAATGAAGATGACTCCTACACGGCTCCATTGGTCAGATCCGTTAGTGTTTGTAAATACGGTATACAATACATATAAAGCACCTATCCCAAAAATGGAATTCTTGATGATGGAGTACAGGTCATCACTGATGGAAGTGAAGAACGTTATCAAACCATATGTACCTAAAGCAACTCCTATAACGATGATAAGAATATGCATCCAGTCTTTACCTAAAAATTCAGTAGCTCCTTCAGCTGCTGAAGGAGGCATTCCAACAGGCCCCAGCATTTTAGTGGTAAAGAAAAAGATCATTACACCCAGCAACATTCCAATGCCCGAAGCCATAAAACCAAATTGCCAACCATATACTTCACCCAATGTTCCGGCAATTAATGGGGCTAAAAAAGCACCCAGGTTAATCCCCATATAGAATAAAGTAAAGCCGCTGTCACGTCGAATATCATTGTCCTGATAAAGTCCACCAACCATGGTAGATATATTTGGTTTAAAGAATCCGTTTCCTACAATCAATAAGCCCAGTCCAAGATTTAACATGGCTTCTCTTCCTATTGCTACCGTTTCGGCACTGGCCAATCCAACACTTAATGCTAAAGCAAAATTTCCAAAAGCCATTAAAAATCCACCGATATAAACAGACTTGCGTTGACCCAAAAACTTATCAGCCAAAAGACCTCCAAGAATCGGGGTTAAATATACAAGGCCGGTAAAGATGGCATAAATCTCCAGTGCATTTGCCCGGTCAAGACCAAAGCCTCCTTTCATGGCTGTTGAAGTAAGATATAATACCAACAAGGCTCTCATGCCATAATAACTGAATCGCTCCCACATTTCCGTGAAGAATAAGGAGTAGAGTCCTTTTGGGTGTGTTGTAGATTGTTGTTGTGTGCTATCCATTAGTTTTAGTTTTAAATAGTGCGTAAAATAGTGAAATTTATTTAGTGTATAATTAAAAAATTCCACAGTGGGTTTGTTTAACTTTACGGCCTTCAAAGATCAATTATGAATATTTTATTACTTGGGTCGGGAGGAAGGGAACATGCCATTGCCTGGAAGATTAAACAATCACCGCTTTGCAAAAATATTTTCATTGCTCCTGGTAATTCCGGAACGAAATTGTATGGCACTAATCTTTCTTTTTCTTACAACGATTTTGATGCAATCCTAAGAACTTGTCTGAATGAAAAAATAGATATGGTCATTGTTGGTCCCGAAGAACCATTAGTGAATGGCATTGTTGATTTTTTGAATTCGAAAGAGCAATTAAATAAATTAATCGTCATTGGGCCATCGAAAGAAGCGGCACAGTTGGAAGGGAGCAAGGCTTATGCTAAAAAATTCATGAAAAGGCATCATATTCCTACAGCGGCTTACCGGGAATTTACCAATCAGAATTTTGAAGAAGGAATTATTTACTTACAGCAACATAGTTTGCCTATTGTATTAAAAGCAGACGGATTAGCTGCCGGAAAAGGCGTGGTCATTTGTACCAGCCATGCCGATGCGTTGAACGAATTTGAAGCCATGATTAAAAATTCAAAATTTGGAGAAGCAAGTAGCCGTGTTGTGGTAGAACAGTTTTTGGATGGAATTGAAATGTCGGTTTTTGCCGTAACCGATGGAAAGAATTTTGTTTTGCTGCCCGATGCAAAAGATTATAAGCGCATTGGGAAGGGAGATACCGGCTTGAATACCGGCGGCATGGGAGCAATCAGTCCCGTGCCATTCGCTGACCCTGTTTTTATGGAAAAGGTTTTGGAAAAAATTGTAAAACCAACTATAGCTGGATTTGAAAAAGATCATTTGTCCTATCAGGGATTTGTATTTTTCGGATTGATAAAAATCGGCGATGAGCCGTTTGTCATTGAATACAATTGCCGGATGGGTGACCCGGAAACAGAAGTGGTGCTTCCTCGTTTGAAAAATGACCTGTTGGAAATTTTAATGGCATCAGAACAAAATAAATTGCAGGATATTGCCATTGAGATGGATGAAAGGCAGGCCTGTACAATCGTTGCTGTTAGCGGTGGTTATCCCGAAGCTTACGGGAATGGTTTTGAAATAAATGGGTTGGATAAAATAACTTCAACTGATTCAATCCTGTTTCATGCAGGTGCAAAAGAGCAGGACGATAAAATAGTAACCAATGGGGGAAGGGTATTATGTGTTACTTCTTTTGGCGAAACTTTGAAAGAGGCAACCGGCAAGTCGGTAGATGCATTGGAAAAAATCAGTTTTACCGGAAAATATTTTCGTGACGATATTGGTTACGAATTTAAATAGATTTATAAAAAATAAAATATAATTATGTCAAACTCGGTTCATTACGGCGATTATTTACAACTAGATAAAATATTGAATGCACAGGAACTGGAAAGCGAAAAGCTCAAACAACCTGCGCATGATGAAATGCTTTTCATCGTCATTCATCAGGCATACGAACTTTGGTTCAAACAATTATTGTTTGAAGTGGATTCTATTCTGGAGATCATGAACAAGCCCGCCGTAAACGACAATTCTCCCGAACTACAAACTATTATACATAGGCTTAACCGTTGCATCACAATTCTTCGTGTGTTGGTTCAGCAGATCGACATCATGGAAACCATGACCGCTATGGATTTTCTCGATTTCAGGGATATGCTGCGACCGGCT
>JAYWCV010000046.1:0-7108 GCA_043780275.1 Chitinophagaceae bacterium | reverse complement strand
GAAGGTTTTATTTTGAACCCGAGCATCTCCTTCTGTACCTTATTTTCAAATTTATTTTCCGGCATACGCTCCAGTTTTATTGATAAATGCGTGGCTATTTTCTATCCAGCTGATTAACAGGTTTCTGGCCCTTGAGTATTGCGACCTTGATGTGGTTTCATTAATACCCAGCATCTGGCCAATCTCCACATGTTTATATCCTTCAATAGCATAAAGATTAAAAATGGTTTGATAACCAACCGGCAATTGCCGAATTAAATTGGCTACTTCTTTCCCAGTAATTTTTAATTCCGGGTTGTCGTTAACAACGGGATGAAGGTTTTCGTTTTCAAAAGAAAATTCATGCCGGTAACGGGATTTCTTTTTCAGAAAATTCAGCGAAGTTGTCACCATTATTCTTCTTATCCATCCACCCAGTTCACCCTCGTTTTTAAATTGATGAAGACTTCTGAATACTTTTACAAATCCATCCTGCAAAACATCTTCAGCATCAGCAATAGATTTTGTGTACCGGTAACAAACGCCCATCATTGTTTCTGAAAAATGTTCATATAATTCCCGCTGGGCAGCAGGAATTTCTCTGATGCATTCTTTTACAAGTTTTGTATAATCCATTATCCCTTCTTATAGCACCTGACAATGATCAAAGCAATATCGTTGCATATGTTTTTAAAATAATTAAACAATATATTCACTCTTAACCCTAAACTCTTTTCTTTCATCATCTTACCCGACCAAAACCCTTTGATTTAATATAAAAAAAAGGATTTTACTACATCAGCACTTCCTTCTCGCCTTTGATAGTAATTGTTTCTGGGTTCCTTAATGTAATACTCAAAGAAATATTTTTCGGCAATTCATATTTAAAGAAAAACTTCATGGTCTCTATCTTGCTTTCATAAAAAGCCAAGCTTTGTTTTGAAGTATCATTACTTTGAATAGCTTTTTGAGCAACTGTTGCCTGCTTTAACCATTGCCATGCAATAGTTACAATACCGGATAGCTCCATAAACAAACTGGCATCAGCTAGATATTTTTCCACCTCCCCATTCATTGCAAATTGCTGCAAATGCAGGAGGGTTGATTTATACGTTTCAATAGCCGTATGTAAATGATCTGCATATACATTCAATTCGCTAAATTCTCTTGCAGCAGCAACGCTTTTCTCCATTTCGGTAATCAATAACTGAAATGCTTTGCCATGCTGCATGGGTATTTTTCTGCCCAATAAATCAAGTGACTGAATTCCTGATGTGCCTTCGTAAATCGACATGATGCGGATATCCCGGTAATATTGTTGAAGATCAAAATCCATGGTAAATCCATATCCGCCTAAAATCTGCATAGCATTATTCACCGATACAATACCCGCATCCGATGGATAGGTTTTTACAATAGGCGTTAATATTTCCAGGAGCAGGTACATTTTTTCTTTCTCTTCTCCATCCATTAATTTTTCCAGGTCGTAATATTTCAAACATTGATTCACCAGGCTCAATGATCCTTCCACAAATGATTTTTGTTGCAATAACATCCTTCTAACATCGGCATGATTGACAATCAAAATCTGCTCCTGCGATAAATCCTTATTGGCAATATGCCTGCCCTGTGGCCGTTCATTAGCATAGTACAAGGATGCGTAATACGCCGCAGAAGCAACGCCTGCAGCTGTTTGACCAACTGCAATTCGGGCAGAGTTCATCATCTGAAACATATAGGATAAACCTTTGTTGGCTTCCCCCACAAGGAATCCTTTTGTGATGCCATTCTCTCCAAAAATTAAATGAGCGGTTGCATAACCCCTTTGCCCCAGTTTTTGAAAATCACCGGCACAGAGAACATGATTATCCAACAGATCTTCGTTTTGTTTAATAAATTTTGGAACGATAAAAAGTGAAATGCCTTTTGTTCCAGCCGGAGCACCTTTTATTCTTGCCAGGGTTAAATGAACAAAATTTTCACAGGCCTCATGTTCTCCACCGGAAATAAAAATCTTCTGTCCGACTATTTCATAATATCCATTATCCGTTAGATTGGCAGAAGTAGTAATATCAGATAAAGAACTACCCGCTTGTGGTTCTGTAAGTGCCATGGTGCCCTGCCATTTTCCTTCAAACATTTTTGGCAGATAGGCATCATTCAATTCTTTACTGGCAAATTTTTCAATCAATTCCAAAGCCCCGGTAGAAACACCAATATAACCCTGTGCACTACTGTTAGCTGCCTCAAAAATCAGGTGGGCAGCCGAATACAGCATGAAAGGCAATTGCATGCCGCCGTGCTCCAAAGAAGAAAGTGAACTGAACCAACCTGCATCTGCCATGGCAATAAAAACATTTTTCAATTGGGGATGAGAACGGATCATTCCATCCCTGTATACCACCGGATTTTCGTCCATCGTTTTAAAAAAAGGAAACATTTCCTTATCCGCAATTGCTTTGGCCGAATTTATCAGCATGTCTATTTCATCGATTCCGCCAATGTGTTCATATCGTTTATAATGAAGCAGGTCCTGAATTCCATGTACTTCGTACAAAAGAAAACGAAGATTATCCATACTTATATATTGCTTTGTCATTTTTTTTATTTGATTTGTTTCACACAAAGGCGATAAACTGCAAAGGCGCAAAGAGATATTTTATTAAACTTTTGTCTTTAAATAATAATTAATATTAAAAAAAATAGAAGACCTGTTATTTTCCTCCATTCACAAATCCTTCACGTTGAAATGCTGCATTCGGATATGTATAAAATCCTTCACCGGTTTTTATACCCAGTTTCCCGGCGTCGACATAGGTTTTTAATAATGCTGCGAATTGTTTACTTTTTGTATCATTCATTGAATTGGTTATATGCCAAACTGTTTCCAATCCAATTACATCAAGAATTCCAAAAGGCCCTCTCTCCATTTTAAAATTTCCCATCCAGGAGCGGTCCACGTCTTCAATGCTTGCAATATCATGAGTAACCAATGCACCAGCAGCACCTATCAATGAAACCAGTATGGCATTAAAAATATATCCAGGTGATTCCTTCTTTACAAATACGGAGGTCTGATTTAATTTTCTTCCCATTTCCATCAATAAATCAACAACCCATTGTTCAGTTCCGGAGTGTGGCATAATGTCAACGACATTGGCAAAAAATACATCGTGAAAATGGAACGCACAAAATCGTTCTGGTCTGCCTGTTTCTTCTGCAAATTGGGAAGGCATTAAATAGGATGTGTTAGTAGTGAATACTGTATGCGCCGGACAAATGCTTGCAAACTGAGCCCAGACTTTCTTCTTTATTGCCAGATCTTCCACCACTGATTCGCTAACAAAATCGGCATCTGTTACGGCTTTTATCGCATCAGTTGTAAATGAAATCCTGTTTTTTGCTGTTTCTGCTTCTTCCGTTGAAATGATATTTCTTTCCACCAGGTTTTTAAGAATGGATGACTGTATTTTTTTTGCAGAGGCAAATGTTTCTTCATGAATATCATAGATCACCGTATTCATTCCGCTGATAGCTGATTGCAATCCGATACGCAAGCCTAGCGTTCCACTGCCAAGTATCAATACATTTTTAATGTCGCTTAATTTCAGTTGCATGCTTTTGTTTTATGTAAATTATTTTAATAAAAATTACTGATGCGTTTATAGCTCATTGCTTTTTGTGCATTGACTGCACATGCATTCAACACATGAATTAATGAGGCAAAACGTTCGTCTTTGGTAAATCCTTTTTTATAGCGGGCATAAATCTGTTGTACAATCACCCCGATTTTAAATGATCCAAATACATAGTAAAACAACATATCAGGAACAGGAATATTTTTTACTGTCGCATAACGCTGTACTACTTCTTCCCTTGTAAGGTTGCCGGCAAGCCAGGTAAGATTGAATGGCTTCAAAGCATCATGATCATTCGTTTCGCCCCAATATCCGAGTGAAGTACCCAGGTCCATCAATGGATCTCCTACAGTCGCCATTTCCCAATCCAATACAGCTATAATGTTGTTTAAGTTTTTCGGATCAAGTACCAGGTTATCATATTTATAATCGTTGTGAATAAAAGCAGGTGTTCCATCCTGTGGCATATTTGTCTGCATCCATTCGGCCGTGTTATTCATGGCTTCAATGCAATCTGTTTCCGCAGCAAAATATCTTTTTATCCATCCCTCCACCTGGCGTTGAATATAACCTTCCGGTTTTCCCATATTGATCAACCCGGTTTTTTCTAAATCAATGGAATGCAATGCCGTTAAATTATCTACGGCAGATTCTGAAATAGATTTCATTATTGACGGAGAAAGATCCATGCCATTTGGAATTCTGTTTCTTAATATAATTCCTTTCATTCTTTCCATGATATAAAATGGCGAACCAATAACAGATTCATCTTCACAAAATAAAATGGGAGCCGGTATTGGTTTGTAGACCGGCTTTAATGCGGATAGTACATTGAACTCCCTGCCCATATCATGTGCCGATTTAATATTGGCACCATCAGGCGGTTTGCGCAATACATATTCTTTGCCGGAAGTTTTTAATAAAAAAGTAAGATTAGAATATCCTCCGGGAAATTGTTCAATGAAAAGTTCTCCGTCAAAACCGGGTAATGCTGAATATAAATATTTTTTTAGCTGATGAATATCGGGAGCTTCGCCTTCCCTGGCAGCAACAGCTTTGTCGATATTATTACCGTAGTTCTTCAATACTTTTTATTTAAACCGTATGCTTTCAAAATAGATTTTGCTAAAGATGTTTTATGCACTTCATCGGGTCCATCATAAATTCTTGCTCCCCGTTCGTGGCGGTACCAGAAAGACAACAGCGTATCATCCGTTACGCCCAATGCACCATGTGTTTGAATAGCCCTGTCTAATACCTTCATTAATATATCCGCTACAAAAAATTTAATGGTTGATATTTCATTCTTTGCTGCTTTGCTCCCTTCTTCATCCATTTTATGTGCCGTATGCAATACCATAAACCGGGCAGCATTAATTTCAGCACGGCTTTCTGCAATCCAATTCTGAATAGTTTGTTTGTTAGCCAATTTCGTACCGTCGCCCATATCCCTGTTCACGGCTCTGGTACACATCATTGAAAAAGCTCTTTCACAGATTCCTATCCAGCGCATACAATGATGGATACGGCCAGGGCCAAGTCTTTCCTGTGCCAATAAAAATCCGCTGCCTTCATGACCAATCAAATTAGTTGCAGGTACACGGCAATTGTTGTATTCAATTTCTGCATGACTGTTATAACCTTCTCCTGCTTCACCCATCACCGAAATATTTCTTTTCAGATGAAATCCTTTTGTATCGGTTGGAACAAGAATCATACTTGCTCTTTCATAAGGCGAAGCATCACTGTTTGTATTAGCCATTACAATTGCAAATGCTGCACCATCGGCTGCTGTTGTAAACCATTTATTCCCGTTAATAATATATTCTTCCCCTTCCAAAACCGCCGTGGTACCCATGTTCACCGGATTGGATCCGGCATATTCCGGTTCAGTCATTGAAAAACAAGACCTTATTTCTCCTTTCATTAATGGCTGCAGGTATTTTTCTTTTAATGCCGGAGAAGCATGTTTATGCATCAATTCTATATTGCCGATATCGGGAGCTTGACAGTTTAAACTATAATGACCAAAGGGAGTTGTTGCCAGCAATTCGCTAAGTTGTGCAAACTCGATCATGGTTAATCCAAGTCCACCATCTTTTTCAGATAAATATGGTGCCCACAGACCAATTCGTTTTGCTAATTCCCTTTTTTCGTCTAATATAATGGCGGCCCGGTTAAAAGGCATTTTCAACAAATCCATTTCAATGGGATACAGTTCCTGTTCAACAAAGTTTTTTACCCGTGGATAAATTTCTTTTAACCGTTCGCTTGTAAAAATGTTTACCATAAAATTAAATTGTATAACCTCCATCGGCTGTATACACTGCACCGGTGCAAAATAAAGAAGCATCAGAAGCTAAGAATAAAGCCAGTCCTGCAATATCTTCTGGTTCGGCTAATTGCGGTAAAGCCTGTTTTGCCAATACATGTTTTAATATTTTTTCATTGCCGGTTAATACTTCACTAAATTTTGTTTTTACCAATCCCGGACAAATCACATTGGCCCGGATATGATCTACGCCCCATTCTCTTGCCATTACTTTTGTCAATGCAATGAAAGCTGATTTGCTGACGCTGTACAAACCTAAACCTTGTCCCGGAGTAATACCTTCGATACTGCTGATATTTATGACGGATCCCCCGCCTCTTTGTTTCATCATTGGATAAGCCAATTTACATAACTCCAAAGGGCCTTTTACATTTACATCCATTATTTTATCGAACACAAAATTATCCGTATCAACTACAGGCCCGAAACTGGGATTGACAGCTGCATTATTTACAACTATATCAATTCCCCCAAAATGTTTAATTGTTTGTTCAACCAGGTTTTTTATTTGATTCATATCTCCCATATGAGCTGCAATACCAATGGCATCAATGCCTTCGGCAAAAAATTCCCTGGCTGTTGCATCTACGGCTTCCTGCTTGCGGCTGGCAATTACAATTTTTGCACCTTGTTGTCCTAATGCTTTGGCAATAGCTTTACCAATACCTTTACTGG
This sequence comes from Chitinophagaceae bacterium, assembly GCA_043780275.1. Lineage (GTDB taxonomy): Bacteria > Bacteroidota > Bacteroidia > Chitinophagales > Chitinophagaceae > MGR-bin208. The sequence continues at coordinate 484 of JAYWCV010000046.1, read as the reverse complement.
CACCAGTTATAATGGCTATTTTATTATCTAGACGAAATTTGTTGCTGATGGTCATAAAACGTTTAGTGCTAAGATAAGTTAATCAAAGCACTAGAGTTTCACTTGTAAAAAAGAAGGTTGACGTTGATAATAAAGTTGGAATATTTTCAACATCCGTTCATTGAAGTATATAAGTAACCCCTAAAATATTTTGGCGATAAATTCCGGACTTCATTCCGCCATTGCGATCGAATGAAGTGTTCCATTCGATTTTCACCGGACCGATATTTTTTATTTTACCACGAATAAGCCGATCATCAAATGAAGAATGATATTGAATTGCCGTGCTGCCCAAGGATTTCAGCTTGCCTCTGAATCCTTCATCTTCGTAGATTGGATAGTATGTGAGTGTAAGCCCTCCGATAAATTGCAATTTTCCACGAATCGTTTCATTCTCAAAGCTGGTATAATAATCCAACAGTTGGCTTCCAATTGTTCTCAGCTT
>JAYWCV010000045.1:0-16985 GCA_043780275.1 Chitinophagaceae bacterium | reverse complement strand
TGCCCGATGCTGCTTTCGATCCGGATGGTCCGGCACAGGCAGTTAGTTTTAAACTGGAAGTAGCACCCCTTTTGAGTGCCAAGTGTGGAATGGCCGGATGTCATATTACCGGAGCTAAAAAACCTTTTCTGGGTACAGCAGTATCATTTCAGGAACTTGTCAATGGAGGGTATGTGAATACAGTTGTTCCCAAGGAAAGCATTTTATATAAAAAAATGAACGAGTCTATGAGGGAGTATATTCCTTCTGCAGCCGACAGGCAGAAAGTGTATGACTGGATACGGAACGGAGCACCGAATAATTAAGTGAACTTTAAAAAATAATAACATGAACTTAAAAATAATTATACAAAAATGCTTGAGTCCGATATCGGCATACCTGGTTGTATGTATGTTTTTTCTTCCAACTGCACTGATTGCTCAGGAGAATTTGGAAGAAAACAAAGTAGTAAAAGCAAAACCGGTAAAAAACACATTTGAAAGTGTTTGGATCATCGACAATCAAACAGTGATGGTGCCTGTAAAAGGAACTTTTGAAATGGATATCATGCACCGTTTTGGCGTTGTAAACAAAGGCTATCAGGATTTCTGGGGTTTTTTTGCCCCATCAAATATCAGGATGGGTGTTAGCTATGCTCCCATCAATAAATTAAATGTTGGCATCGGTATTACAAAAGCAAATATGTTGTGGGATGCCAGTGCCAAGTACGCCTTTTTTACACAGACAAAAGGTAAATATCCTGTAAGCATGACTTACTATGGAAATATGGCCTATGATACAAGAAGGGATGCAGACAACAGCATATTTAAATACAATACCCAGCGAATGTCTTTTTTCAATCAACTGATTTTTGCCCGAAAAATTAATGACAAGCTTTCTTTGCAGGTTGCCCCAAGTGTATCTCACCAGAATTCTGTAAACGGTTATTATACAAAAAATGATAGCACCGGGAAAGTGAAATTTAAAGAAATGGAATTCGATCATATCGCTGTTGCATTTTCAGGAAGATATAAGCTAACTGATGTTACGTCGCTAATGATCAACTATGATCAGCCCATTACGAAGCATGCTACAAATAACCCCAATCCAAATTTATCTTTTGGGCTTGAGTTTAACACCAGCAATCACTCGTTCCAGTTATTTATGGGTAACTATGCTCTGCTAAGCCCTCAACGGAATAATCTTTTTAACACAAACAATCCTTTTGGCTATACCGATGACTCTAATAATAAAAAAGTGGATGGCGGTAAATTTTTGATTGGATTCAATATTACCAGGTTGTGGAATTATTAAATTGAAAATTGAAATATTCCAAAATCCGATTCAAAACCAAGAGCCCTGAAATCAATTCAGGGTTCTTTCGTTAAATTGCAGTAGAAGCAATTCATAAAAGGCAGGATTATTTTTTAGTTCATTAACGAATGAAAAAAAAATTCATTTATTTCCGACAGATCTTAATAAACGTAAGTGTTTTTGCATTTTTTTTGTCGTGCAATAATTCCAATTTAAAAAAATCAGAATCAATTCTGTCAGATTCATTGACAAATTCAACTATTTTGTTGAAGCCTCCTTCTACTTTTAAAGACACGATGAAAATTAATTTCCCGGCAGCCGTGTTCTATCTTCCGGATTCTATCCAGTTATCTAAAATAAAAGCTCAAACAAATTCAATAGTTTTTGATGGCTCAATGCATGAATTTTTTTATCAAATGCGAAATGCAAGGATAGTAATTAAAAAACTCTGGCCTTCATTAAGGGTTATTGAAGCTAAAAATTATCGCTATATTCTTTTTATAAAAAAAAATAAGGAGCAGACATGTATTGATCTGAATACTAAAAATGATGCGTATGGTTTATTTGTATTTGAAGGGTTAAAACCACCACTCTTTGTAGACATGACCAATCTGGAAACAGTAATCTCCGTATATTTAAAAGAATAAATGAACAGGCATGTTTAATCGATTTAGTATTTTATTTACATGATTAAAATCATAAGGCAGAAATACAATCATCAGCCATATTAAGTGTGTACAGAAATAACTTTACAACAGAAAAGCAGGCATAGAATTTGCACTATATATTTTAAAAAACATCGATCATGAAAAAATTATTATTTATTCTCGCTATGGCACTTGGATTAACAGGTATCAGTTTTACTGTCATAAATGATCCCTGGATTGTACCCGAGAACTTTAAAAAAATGAAAAATCCAGTTGCTGCTGATGCTACTTCAATTGCAGAAGGAAAGACTTTATACAATACCCATTGCAAATCCTGTCATGGAACAAAAGGACTGGGAGATGGTTCTAAAGCAGCACAGTTAAAAACAGATCCGGGCGATTTATCAAAAGATTTAAACAATCAAACTGACGGAGAGGTTTTTTATAAAACAACGGAAGGCAGAGATGATATGCCAAGCTTTAAAAAGAAAATAGCAGATGCTGATGAGAGGTGGAATATTGTAAACTTTATGCGAACCTTAAAAAAATAAATATTTCAATAGACACATGGATCATTTAGAAACCCGACTATTCTTAGCCGGGTTTCTTCGTTTTGAGCCATAGTTATTTTTTAATTGCTGATTAATATCATAAAAACAAATGATAAAACTTATCAACTTCAATGTTGGCTATTTATAATTTAGCCTTAATAACATAATAATTATCATTTATGAATATTCCTGAACAGGATCAATCCAGAAAAAAATTTATTGGATGGGGTGTAGGCCTGCTGGCCGTTTTTACTTCGGTACGTTACTTCCTGAAACCATCGTCAAAGCCAGCCCCCAAAAAAATTAAAATGCTTACTCAGGATGGAACATTGGTTGAGGTGGATGCCAATTTGTTGCAAGGGAAAAAAAGAAAAATTGCAAACGATGAAGTGCATACATGGGTAAAAACGAAAACTAAAATCAACGAATAATGATGAATAACAAATCGACTTCCAGAAGAGATTTTATTTCGGCTACATTGCTCACCGGCCTGGCTGTTGGATGTTCTTCTAAAACAGATCCATTTACAGATGCTGCAGCGATTGATGAGACCGTAACGGCTTCTGGTGAAATGGTTCAATTACTCTCCATAGATGGAGAAATTATTGAAGTAGATAAAGCATTTATAAAGCCGGTGCCACATATGCCCCCAGTTAGTCTGGAGGAGCAACGCAAAGGAATTGCAGGTAAAAAATTTGTTATGGTGATAGATTTATCCCGTTGCAAAAATTTAAAAAAATGCCAGTCTTCCTGCAACCACGCACATAAACTGAAGGAAGGACAAAACTGGGTGAAGATATACCCCATGAAGGATGCAGAACATACAGCATCTTATTGGCAACCGACTACTTGTATGCATTGTGATGAACCACCATGCGTAAAGGTTTGTCCGGTTGATGCTACTTTCAAACGCCAGGATGGAATTGTTTTAATTGATAGCGACCGTTGTGTAGGTTGTCGTTTTTGTATGGCTGCATGTCCTTATTCAACAAGGGTATTTAATTGGGATGATACCGGTTTGCCGGATGATATAGCCAATCTGGAATATAATGCCGAAACAAGTATTCCACAAAAAAGAGGCACTGTTGGTAAATGTGATTTTTGTGCTGATATGACTCGCATGGGTATGTTGCCACACTGTGTAACCGCTTGTCCAAATGGTGTATTTATGTTTGGCGACTTGAATGAAGATTCTGTAAGCAATGGTCCCGAAACATTTCGTTTCAGCGATCTGATAAAAGATAAATCTGGTTATCGTCTGATGGAAGATCTTGGCACAAAACCAAGTGTATATTATCTGCCACCGGTAAATAGAAATTTCAAATTTGAAGATGGGTTACCAAAGGAAGAACCAACTGATAAAAAATCATAAACTACTAACGTGGAAAATCTACCAAAATTCTCAGAAGAAAAAATCATCAGTGATTTACTGCCACAAAAATTTGGTCGCAGAGGTATGATATGGACTGCAAGTTTGATTGCCATATGTTGTATCGGGGCAGTAGCCTACATTCAGCAATTAAGCGAAGGATTAGTTGTAACCAATATGGGAGATTATGTTTCGTGGGGAATTTATATATCAAACTTTGTATTCTTTGTTGCCATCAGCCTGGTTGGATCTTTGATTACAGCGATTTTCAGATTAACCAATGTACAGTGGAGAACACCACTGACAAGGATTTCTGAAATGATAGCCGTGTCTGCCATTATTTTTGCATCCCTTATTATTATTGTGGACATGGGTCGTCCGGAAAGATTGTATTATTTGTTTACACATGGCCGTATACAGTCGCCCATCATGTGGGATGTAATAGTTATTACCACTTATTTAATTCTAAGCTCATTTCTACTTTACATCACACTGCTTCCGGATATCAAAATCATGATTGAGGCAAGAGAAAAAATGGGTAAGCCATTTGCAAAACTGTATACTTGGTTAGGCTCTTTTTGGAAAGGAACCGATGCACAGGAAAAAATCAGGGACAGGGCAATTACAATCATTTGTATCACCATAATTCCGGTGGCCTTTTGTATTCATACAGTTACTTCCTGGTTATTTGCAACTACTTATCGCCCGGGTTGGGATAGTACCAATTTCGGTGCATATTTTGTTTCCGGTGCGTTTTTGGTAGGAGCTGGTGCTGTTGTTGTGGCTATGTATGTTTTTCGCAACGTTTACAAACTGGACCATTATATTACCATAAGGCACTTCAATAATATGGGAAAAATATTAGTGATGCTGGCTTTATTATATCTCTATTTTAATGTAAATGAATACCTGGTTCCAGCCTTTAAAATGAAAAAACCGGAAGAGGAGCATTTAGCCGGTTTGTTTGCAGGAGAGTTTGCACCCATGTTTTGGTTTGCCATTGTAGTGGGGATGATTATTCCAATATTAATACTTGTATTTCCCAAAGGCCGGAAACCAAAACCCATGTTTGTAGCGGGTGTAATGGTGGTTGTTGGTGCCTGGTTAAAACGCTATCTGATTGTAACGCCAACCATGTTGCATCCGTTTCTGCCCAAATATGATTCGCCGGAAAAGTTCAGTCATTATTTTCCAAGTTGGCAGGAATGGGCAATTGCCTTTGGTTCTTTGGCGGGTGTATTGCTGATCATTACGATTCTTGTACGAATTTTTCCAATTATTTCTATTTATAAAACAATAACTGATCATGAAACTGAATTACCATCATAAATTGATTATTGTCTTTTTATTTCTGTTGAATGTGTGTGTAAATAAAATACATGCACAAGAAGAGCCTCCGGCTTCTATACCAGTATTGAGTATACGCTATTTCCTTCCGGCCAATAACCTGCCTTATTTAGAAGTGAATACCCAAACAAAAACCGGAAGGGTGTTGGAACCCCTGGCAAACATTCCGGTAAATGTTTATTTCGCCGAACAGGCCGATGAAAATTTTATAGGCAAGACAATTACCGGCAGATTCGGAAAAGGACAGGTTTATTTACCCGCTTCATTTAAGTCAACTTTCGATTCGCTGAACGAATTTACATTCATTGCCTTATCAGATACATCGGCTCGTATAGACGAATTGAGCAGTGAGATAATTATAAAAAAAGCCATCCTTGTACTTGATACCGCACTTGTTGATGATATTAGAACTGTGACTGCAGTGCTGAAAGAAAAAAAGGAAAATGAATGGGTGGCCGTTGCAGATATTGAAATGAAGCTTGGAATAAAACGCCTGCTTGGCAACCTGTCTGCAGGTGAAGAGGAAACCTATACTTCCGATTCAGCAGGAACAGCAAGTGCCGAATTTAAGCGGGATTCTTTGCCGGGCGATGAAAAGGGAAATTTGATATTAGTTGCAAGAGTAGAAGATAATGATAGCTATGGTAATTTAATTGTTGAAAAAGCAGTTCCCTGGGGAGTAGTCGCAAAGGTTGAAACCGGTTTCTGGCATCGTTCACTATGGTCAAAAGGCAGCCTGGCTCCTTACTGGTTGCTGGCAATAGCATTTTTAATTATTGCAGGAGTTTGGGGTACTATTATTTACCTGGTAAGACAAATGTTTATTATTAAAAAATTGGGTAAGGAATACGATCGTAATATCAGTACCTAAAAACAGGATAGTTAATTCCATAAATCAGGATACATTCTACGGAATGTTGTGTTAGCAGGATATCTTCCGGTAACTTTATTTTGCTAAATATTATTTTCTGGCAAGTGATACTAAAACAAGGTAAAGACATAAAAAAATGATACTTGAAAAAGAAATACATCAGATAAAGCCATTCAGGAATAATTATCACAAAGCAGCTGTAAACCTGATTTTTACAGGTAAGTGGATGATTCAATTTCATTCCGATGTATTTAAGAAATATAATTTAACTATCCAGCAATATAATATCCTGCGCATTTTACGGGGCAGAAATCCGGAAGCAATAACGGTTAAACTTATTCGTGAACGAATGCTCGACCGGATGAGTGATGCCTCAAGAATTGTTGAACTCCTGCGGAAAAAGAAATTACTGGAGAGAAATATTAATGGTGAGAGCAGACGAAAGGTGGATGTAATAATTACTCAAAAAGGATTAGATTTACTTGAAGAAATAGAGCAGGAAAATGACCGTATGGATAAACGGCTATCTGTACTGAATGAGGAAGAAATTATGCTGCTGAATGACCTGCTGGATAAAGTCAGGGGATAACCGAAATGTTTTTTAGTGAATTAGATCAACGGTGCCCGGATGTTCGGGTTATGAATATTAAAAAGCAGAAACCATAGGCCATTCTGAAATCCTAAAGTGTGTACTTTTATACCAGAATTCTTCGCCATGAAAAATACAATAGAATGTACTGACTGCAAAAACGAAAAATGTTTCATAAAGCAAGGCTGTTTTGGTGAGTGGTTAAATAAAATCAGCAACAATAAAAGTCAATATTTTTATAAAAAAGGCAGTCATATTTTCCGGGATGGCCAACTAATTTATGGTATACATTTCATTCAGCAGGGAGGAGTAAAAGTTGTAAGTACCAGCCTGCAGGGGCGGGAACAGATTGTTCGCCTGGCAAGGGAAGGACAAATACTGGGGCACAGGGGGGTAGGAAGAACCTATTACTATTTTAATGCAGTTGCATTAGAAGATTCATTAGTATGTTTTGTTGAAAACGAACTCTTTTATGAAGCTTGTATGAATTGTCCCACATTTGCATATAACCTGATTTTTTTCTACGCATCGGAATTAAGAAGAGCGGAGATGAGGGTGAAAAATCAGGCACAGATGAATATACGGGAAAAAGTGGCCATGGCATTCATCTATACTTATGAAATATTTGGGATTAATCCGGAAACAAAAATGTTGAATATTTCATTAAACAGACAAGACATAGCGGATATTGCAGGAACCACGGCCGAACAGGTTACCAGGCAACTGAGCGAATTTGAAAACGAGAAACTGATTGCCCGTATTAAACGTGATATAAAATTACTTAACATCAAAGGGCTGCAGGATATTGTCTGTGATTATATAATTGAATAAGTTAGAAATCCAGCATTAGAGAATCTGCAAATCTGCTTTGAATTATTATCGTTACCGGCCAACCAGAAATTTATTCCCGACATGCCAGTTAATATTTTATTTCACTCAACTAAAACGTTAATTTTTCATATCTGACAATACCCTCTGAAATATTGTTCAGGAAAAAGTTGTACTAAAAATTTTTCTTAGAGGCTGTCTAAAATAGAATTTTGATTCACCACGTAAGCCGTTCGTGGAGACACGAACGGCGGCGGTCCGCCGTGGTCGGTGTCCCACCGACCACTAATAGCCATATTAGGAAATTCATAGAATCATTTTTAGACAGCTTCTTAGAAATAAAATATTGATCCCCTATGAACCTTCTGAATATGTAAGTATTTTTCTGCCTATAGATCGAAAGTGTTTTTTCTAACAGCCAACTTTCGTAAGCATAACAATAAACATTTTAATTTTTTTATTTCAACATCCGTACTCAACCAAAAATCCAGGAATATTTATTTGATGCCGTTTACTGCCGTTACCTGAATTTCTAATTTTTAATCACTCAAATATTTTTCTAACTGTACACCCGGTTCTCCTGTTTTCCACGGAAAATCAAACCTGCGAAAACGCAGGTTTATTTCCACCTAAAAGCAAATATATTACTGACTTTAGTCATTGTGTTCTATGTTTTTTATCACAAACTTTATAACATTAATTGTTATAACATCTATTGTTATTCAATTATAAAAGGTTTTGGAAAATAAAATTTTTTTAGCGTTTATCAATATCACAATTATGGAAAACGATAAACAAAATTCCGAAAATAAACCCAACCGGAGAAACTTTCTTAAAATCGGACTTGTAGCCGGAGGCTCTATAGCAGCGGGTTCCTTTGCTATATCAAAAGTTTTTACACAAAATAAAAAAACTGAATCAGGAATAAAGAAGACTGTTTTTACTCAAGACGGAAAAGTATTTACGGCAGATCAAACCCATTTACATGATTACGATGTTCCTCCTGTTTCAAATGAGGAAGCCCGAAAAGGAATGGAGGGCAAAAAATTTGTAATGGTATTCGACCTGGCAAAATGCGATGGTTGTAAGCGTTGTACCGAAGCCTGCCAGGCTATGCACTTTACCGAACCTGACCGGGAATGGATAAAAGTGTATAAAATGAAAGATAATGATGCTACGGAACCATATTTTTTTCCAAAACCATGTTTTCATTGCGACAATTCGCCTTGTGTGAAAGTTTGCCCGGTAGATGCAACTTTTAAAAGGCAGGATGGCATTGTATTGGTAGATAACGAACGCTGTATCGGATGCCGCTCATGTATGGCTGCTTGTCCGTATTCTACCAGGTACTTTAACTGGAGTAAACCGATTGAAACTTCCGAGATATCAACTATTGCATACTCTCCTGAACAAAGTTTACCAAGAAAAATTGGCACCGTTGAAAAATGTGATTTCTGTCCACACATGATCAGGGCAGGAAAGATGCCTGTCTGTGTAACCAGTTGCATTATGGATGCTATTTATTTCGGCGATCAGAATGAAGATGCCGTTACAAATTATTCGGGAGTAACCGTAAAACTCAGCAAACTTCTGGAAGATAATGCAGGCTACCGATACCTGGAAGAGTTAGGAACTGAACCAAGGGTGTTTTACCTGCCGGCAAAAAACAGGAAGTATCCCAAACCTGTTATGGACGGGGATTCTCCCAAAGTGGAACCGAAAAATAATACCAATGAAATGAAAATGGATCATGCAAATATGTAGATCATACTATAAATGAAATGAGCCATAAAAATTTCGGGCAATCTATACCGACCGCGATGAAAATTTTTATGATGAATTCCCCATCCGAATGGCTTCAGTCAGGCGGGCATGTGACCAAAAAAAATAAAAAACATACACATGAAAACATATGCATAACGACCGGCAGATAATAATAAATGAGATCGAAACTCTACGTGAAGATTGTCTTCGACCAACAAACAAATGGGGGCGATCAGCCAAACTCTGGATCGGATTTTTAGTAATAGTACTTGGCTGGGGAATTTACGCCTATATACATCAATTAAGATACGGATTAGGTGTTACAGCAATGCGAAATTATGTATCCTGGGGATTATACATTTCCACTTTCGTATTCTTTATAGGTATCAGCCACTCCGGAACCCTTGTTTCAGCAATCCTTCGAATTACCAAACAGGAATGGCGCAGGCCAATCACCCGTTCGGCTGAACTTTTAACATGGGTATCGCTGTTTTGGGGTGGAATTATACCCATTATTGATTTAGGCCGTCCCGACCGCATTTTAAACCTTGTAATATTTGGAAGAGTTCAATCGCCGCTTGTTTGGGATGTTATCTGCATTTTCACCTATTTTATTGGTAGCAGTATTTTTTTATTCCTGCCCATGATACCGGATATGGCGCTGTGCAGGGACAGGTTGAAAAATACTAAGACACGTTTCTATAAATTCAAAAAATGGTTGTATACAAAGATGGCTCTCGGATGGCAGGGAACTAAAACACAGTGGCACCGCCTTGAAAAATCCATGACCATCATGACGATTATTATTATTCCGATTGCCGTATCGGTTCACACGGTGGTTAGTTACATTTTCGCAATGACATTACGTCCCGGATGGAATAGTACCGTGTTCGGACCATACTTTGTAGCCGGTGCCCTTTATTCAGGATCTGCAGGGGTTATTTTAGGAATGTTTGTTTTCAGGAAACTATACAAACTGGAAAAATACATGACGCTGAAACATTTTGACCTGATGGGTCGGATTGTGCTGGCCCTTACGCTTATTTACGCTTACATGAATCTGAATGAATACTGGATTCCTGCCTATAAAATGGCAACAGCAGAAGGCCATTTACTCAGAGATTTATTCAGCGGCAGCTATAGCAAGGTTTTCTGGACTTTACAGTTTGGCACTGTGTTGTTGCCAATAATAATAATGAGTTTTCCAAAAGGCAGGAGGCCCAACATTCTCGCAATTGTCTGTGTTATCGTAGTAATAGGCGCCTGGGTAAAAAGATACCTCATCATCGTTCCAACTATGTTGCATCCTCACACTCCGATTCAGGATGTTCCGGCTGATTGGGCAACTTATTTTCCCAATTGGGTAGAATGGTCTGTTACGATGGGAGCGTTGGCGGGGATGTTCCTTATAATTACCCTGTTTTCTAAATTCTTCCCGATGATGGCTGTTTGGGAAGTAGAAGAAGGAGTAAAAATTAATCATGAAAAAGAAACCGCAGCGGAAATCAGAAAACAAATGGAAGCAGAAATAAATCTTCAACCAGAAGTTAAGCTAAGTTAAAAAGCTCTTATTATGAATAAGAAAAACAGCATAAAATTTCTCTTTAATAAAATACTCTTTGCCGCTGTTGCTGGCCTGCTGGTTAATATAGCAACAGCACAGGCTGATACTACCGGGCAGGATAAAAAAGAAAGTTCTATTGAATTGTCGTTTTACAAGAACACTGATCTGAGCAAAACTATTTCTGCTTTGAGCACAACAGCGGGGGAAGACAATAAATGGGTTCCCGCATCAAACGTAAAAATTAACTTTTATTCACAAAACAACACCGGGCTTACTTTTCTGAAAAGTGTTTTAAGTAATACAGGAGGTGTTGCCACTCTCGGGCTTCCCAATGACTTATCAAAAGATGCAAAAGGATTTTACAGGATTATTGCAAGAATTGAAAACAACAGTTTATATAAGGATGCGGAAGAAAAAATTGAATTTAAGGAAGCAAATCTTACACTGAAATTTAATCTCGCTGATTCTGCTCACCAGCTAACAGTGTTGGTTACAGAAACCGGAAGTAACGGGAAAGAAATTCCAGTTGCAGAAACGGAGGTAAGCTTTTTCGTTCAGCGGCTGTTTGGTGCATTGCCCGCAAGTGAGGAGTTTGTAGTCAGTGCAGATGAAAACGGGGAAGCCATTTTTTCTTACCCGCTGGATATAATGGGCGATCATTCCGGCAAAATCACATTGATAGCAAAAATTGTTGATCACAAATTATTTGGTACGGTAGAAACTAAAAGCGATGTACCATGGGGAATGGTTTTACCTGTTGAAACTAATCCATTTCCCCGGTCATTATCTAATCCCAAAGCCCCCTTACAGCTTATCATAACATTGGTTGTGATTTTTGGCGGTATCTGGGCCACTTATTTTTTCATTTTTTATCAGCTGAGAAAAATAAGTAAAGAAAAAAATATAAGTACGATTAATGAAGGAAATCATTAATAAATTTTAAAAAGCAGACAAAAACAAATTTTCTGTAACATCAAAAAAATATAAACACCATGAAACATTTACAAAAAAAGTATGCTGTAATTGCAATGCTGATTGCAACAGTTACCATTTTAGTGTATTGCACTAAACGCAACCAGATAATTGAAGAAGAAGTTTTTTCTTCGGGCAATGAATTGGTTTCGGTAAAAACCACGACGGTCCCCACAATAGATGGTGTTATTGATGCCATGTGGGCAAACAGCCCAAAACTGGAATTCAGTGCAGAGGTGCCGGAAGTAACCGGTGATATTTTCAGAGGTTATGTAGGTAATGTAATTTCCTCTGTAACCTTACGCTCTGCTTATGATGCAGATAATATATATTTCCTTGTAGAATGGGTGGACCCCACTAAATCATTAAGCCGCATGCTCTGGTATTTTGATCCGGCTACTCAAAGATGGGAACAGGAAAGCGAATTTCCCACTTTCAGTTCAACCGGAACCATCACAAGAGGTGCATTTTTTGAAGATCAATTTGGAATGCAGTGGAATATCAATAACTCTGTTTTGGGATGGAACAATAGTACCTGCTACAAATCCTGCCATACAGGGTTACCTGATACAGATGGTTCAGGCGGCCATTTTACCAATTCCATAACCGAAAAAATTGATCTTTGGCACTGGAAAGCTGTAAGAGGCGGTACAAACGGAGGCTTTCAAACTGATGACCAACGCATGACTAATAGCTATCCTAACGGAAGAGGAGGCGATCCGGGAACCGCGGCATATTCCAATAATAAACAAAACCTTGTAATAACAGGATCATCACCCGCCATTACAGTTTCAGTTCCTAAATATGTGATTCCCGGAAGAACAAATAACTACTGGGTATTAGGAACAGAAGTTACAGCCGGAACTGCAAAATTAGTTACTGCAGTAGCAGCAAACGGTGTACTTACTTTAAGCGATGCTACTACCATTGATCCAAATGTTGGTACTGATTTTCAGAGAGTGGGTGCTGGTGTTGGTGCAAAATGTATTGCAAGCGTTGTTATTACATCCTATACCGGTAGCCGTGGAGATATATCCGCCAACGCTACCCATACAGGCAGTGGCTGGATTTTAGAATTCAAAAGAGCTTTGAAAACTACCGATGCTGTTAATGATGTTGATTTTTCTTCTTTGGCCGATCAGTATTTTGGTTGTTCAATATTTGAAAATGCAGACCATGCACACGCCATCAAACCCAACCTGCTATTGAAGTTTCAAAAATAACCGGTAGCTGTTTTTTAATAATCTAAAAATAAGATCATGAGAAACATTAAAAAAACAATAGCATTTACCCTTGTGGCGATGAGTATATTGATTATAGCTGGTTGTTATAAAGCAACCACTCTGTATCCTAATACAGATGCTGCGCTGGTAAACAAAGAGGTGAGTTTTGTTAATGATATCATCCCGGTATTCGACCAAAAATGTGGTATCAGTGGTTGCCACGGAGGCTCTGCTAATCCTGATTTAAGAGCAGCTAAAGCATATAACTCATTAATGAACGGTGGATACATTAACCTGGCCGATCCAAAGAATAGCAAGATTTACCTGCGATTGACAGGTAGAGTACCTCCGGCCATGCCTATAGGTAGTACAAATAATCCATCAAATATCAATGCATTGGTGCTTACATGGATTACACAAAAAGCTAAAAACAATTAAATTAAAAATTATGAAAAAGCTAAATAATCATTTTCCATCTGTTTTCCGGGGGTCTGTTCTGTGCCTGCTTACAATTTTCTTTACCTCATGGAACGGATTGATGGCACAGGATTCGTTGGAAACCGAAACCATTAACAAGCCGAGACCGGTAATAATTTTTGAAGACCAGTTTATGGTAGATAATCAGACCGTAGCTGTAGCCCGCAAAAAAGTGCTGAATATGGCTATTCAACACCGGTTTGGAAAAGTAAATAACGGGAAGAAGGACTTCTTCGGAATTTTTGCGCCGGCTAATATCCGGTTAGGAATGACATATACGCCGATAGATAACCTGATGGTTGGCATCGGTGTAACCAAAGAAAGATACCTTGTAGATTTTAATGGCAAATACGCCCTTGTAAAGCAAATGGATAAAGGGGGCTGGCCGGTAAGCATCACGTATTTTGGAAATATTGCTATTGATTCCCGCGAAAAGAAAGGAAATTTCGTTAATTGGGGAGACCGTATCTCTTATTTCAACCAGTTAATGATTGCAAGAAAAATAACGGAGAAATTATCGGTACAGGGATCCTTCAGCCTTTCTCATTTCAATAATGTGGAGGCTTACCGGGATAAAGAAGGCAATATCCAGCCAAAAATGAAAAACGACCATTTTGCTGTTTCTTTTTTGGGAAGGTATAAGTTAACCGAACGATTTCACCTCATTGCCAATTATGATCAGCCCTTAACACAGCACCCCACCAACAACCCCGAACCCAACATCGGCTTTGGTATAGAAACGACTACCATTAGTCACTCCTTCCAGGTTTTTGCAGGCAACAGTGGCGGTATTGTACCGCAATACGTTAATTTTTATAACCAAAACAATTATCGGAAAGGACAGTTTCTGATAGGATTTAACATTACAAGAAGATGGAATTTTAATTAATCTGATCAGGTTTAATATTTTACAAGGCAAAAATAAAAGCAATGAAAAAAAGGAATTTACTGATCGGGGGCATATTAACGATTTATATTACCGGATCATCTCTTATAATGATCCGTCAACCTGAACCATGGGTAGTCCCTGACAAATATGTAAAAATGCCCAATCCAGTTAAAGCAGATGCTAAATCAATTGCCAAGGGCAAAGCTTTATACCTGGTTAACTGCGAAGCTTGCCACGGGAAAAAAGGTCTTGGTAACGGTTCTAAAGCCCCCGATTTAAAGACGGCGCCGGGAAATTTTTCTAAAGATGCATTTCAATCTCAGACGGATGGCGCCATTTTTTATAAAACGACTGAAGGCAGAAAGGAGATGCCAAAGGCTAAAAAAGATTTGCCGAATGACATTGACAGGTGGAACCTGGTAAACTACATGAGGACTTTTGCTTCAACTAAAAAATAGTCGAAAAAATGGTTGCTCTGCTTTATAAAAATCTTATATCATTTGTAAGGCAATATGACCACTTCTGTTGTTTGCTGATTATTGTTGTTTCAGTATCCATTATTTATTAGGTTACCCTATTGTTTAAAACAATAAACCGGGAAACGATAAAACCCTAATTGAAAAAGTGTAACATAATTCAGAAAAGTCTATCCCTGCTTCCTGATCAGTTTAAGATTTTTTGGTTGATTAAAATGTGGAACGAACCCTCAATTTTTTGAGGGTTCTTCGTTTGCGTGATGGGTTAATAAAAAACAGGCATTTAAAAAAGAGATAAAACTATTTTTACATGAAATGTGAAATAAAAAACAGTTCACTTTTACCTAAATGGTTAAACGAAGAAAAAAGAAAAAAAATTATGTGCCGGTTTTCATTACGCTTTTAGTACTAATTATTTTTGCGGTTGTTTTTTTGTGGGCATACGATTGGTGGAAACAAAGAGAAGCAAGTAAGATCATATTTGACGCGTATGGAATTAATATTCCAGGGCGATATGAAATTCATGGAATTGATGTATCGAAATACCAGGGAAATATTGCCTGGGAAAAAGTGAGTGAAATGAATGTGAACGATATTAAATTGGATTTTGCATTTATCAAAGCATCGGAAGGTATTTCAAATTCAGATCCGTTTTTTCAAAGAAACTGGCTAAGAGCCAGAAAAACCGGAATGATCCGGGGCGCCTATCATTTTTTTATTGCATCGAAAAATGGAAAACAACAAGCAGATAATTTTATAAATACAGTGGATATTGAATTAGGAGATCTGCCACCTGTTTTAGATGTGGAGCAAAAAAATGGACGTACTTCGGCCCAAATAAAAAAAGAAGTGAAAAGCTGGTTAGATAAAATTGAAAGCCATTACCAGGTTAAACCAATTATTTATACCAATGTAGATTTTTATAATAAAAACCTTGGCGAGGAATTCGACGAATATCCTTTATGGGTTGCTCATTACTTCCAATCTTCAGGTCCAAGGATTAACAGAAAATGGAATTTCTGGCAACACAGCGAAAGAGGCCGGGTTGATGGAATCGGTCACCGGGTTGATTTTAATGTGTTTAATGGAGATGTAGATGAATTTAAAAGCATGTTGGTAAAATAATTAAGAACATATCATGCATGCAAAAATGTTTCTTACGTATGAATAGTTTTTTAAAATTTATCCTGTTTGCATTTTATTCATATAACTTTTGATATATTTAAAACACCGTTTTAATATACAGAATGCATTTAAAGAAAATTAATAAATGGATTATCATAACCGGGGTTTTATTTATCGTTTTGGTTAAGTTGGTTATTCGTCCAACATGCGGATGTTATAAAGCCATTAGTTTTTTATTAGGTAGCATGCCCAATTTGATTGGATCTTTTCTAATTCCTTTTTGTGCAATTTGGTTTTATTCCGGTCAAAAATATTTTCCTGTCAGAATTTTACGCATTCAATCACAACACGATTTACGTTCGGTATGTATCATGGGTTTTATAATATTGCTTATCAATGAATACCTGCAATTAATACCATTTTTTGGACGAACCTTCGATTATTTTGACATCGTATTTTCAGCAGTTGGACTCATGAGTTCTTACTTTGTCTTCGAAAAAATATATTCAAAAAAACTGTACCGGGTTTATTCTGTTTAGTTTTTCGTATCTAAAATAATCGGGGTGTTTCCTTTACCCAATACTATTACTTTTGAATTTGGAGATTTGGCCAGTTCCAGGTAAGCTTTAATTTGTTCGTATTGCAATTGATTATTGGTCAATCCGGTATTAATGATGCGCTGATAGTCGGCAATACCCTGCGCTTCCACTCTTTTTCTTTCTGCTTCCTGCTTTTCTTTCTGTAAAACAAACTGCATTTTCTGTGCTTCCTGTTCTGCATTAATTTTTAATTCTATTGCAGAACGTACCGATGCCGGTAAAGTAATGTTGCGAACCAATAGTTGTTCAAGGACCAAACCTCTTTTTTGAAAATCGACTTCAATACTTTTAAATATTCTTGACTGGAATTCATCTCTTTTGGTAGAATAAAGTGAAATAGCATCGTAGTAAACAGCATTATCACGGATCTTGGTACGGGTTAGTGGCCGCACTATTTTTTC
>JAYWCV010000044.1:0-31490 GCA_043780275.1 Chitinophagaceae bacterium | reverse complement strand
TTGCAAAATAAATATTGTGGAAAAAATGGTCTCTACGTTTGACTATTCACATTGTAAATTTTTTAAAAATATTTTATACGATTCTCAAGGGCATAAATTCATTCCGGGTGTTGCAACGCTGAAAACAGGATAAAGGAAAGGGTAAAAGGGAAGTTCTTTCTGAAATGTATTAATTGATAATATCATTTCTGGTTTCATTAAAATGAATAAAAGTGACTGTATTTAATGCTATCAGCTTAAAATCATGAATAGATAATCTGTAAAGCCCCATGTTTTTGGCCTTAAATAATGCCATTTACAAAACATGTGAAAAGTATTTTTTCAAATGCAGGCCTATAAAGAACTTTAAATTATGCAGTCTTTTCATATAAAGCAGCTAAAGTAAAGGGGGACTATGTTTGAGATAAAAATGATAACAGGACAAAAGTTTAAAAATGCTCAAAACCCCATACTGTAGATAATGTAGAACTACCAAAAATTCAGGACAAAATATTTATGCACAGAACTGGATTTTTTATATGAGGAATTGGGTAAAAACTTTATTAAATTGTGGAAGAGACTTCAAATTCTGTTAATAACAAAAAAATGGTGTGAATAAGCCTGTTAATAAGCAGGGAATAAATATCGGCATTAAAAAATTTTTTTCTAAGTGGATTATCACTATATATTCGTCCATAGACTTTAAAACGTTGAAATCGGACCTATTTTATAGAAATTAAATGTTTTTTAGTTATCGTAAAATCCTTTCTTAGATATTAAAACCTTTTAACTAAAACACATTAACTGCAATATTAAATTTCAATGGATCTTACTAACCTAAACCGAGACAGAAAAACAAGAAGAAAAGCATCTCCCGACTTAAGTACGATGGTATATGGCAAGGTTCCACCACAGGCGAGGGATCTGGAAGAAGCTGTATTGGGTGCTATCATGCTCGAGAAGAATGCATTTGATACCATCATTGAAATATTAAAACCGGAATGTTTTTATACAGATGCGCATGAACATATTTTCAGAGCCATGCAAAGTTTGGCAAATAAAAGCCAGCCAATAGATATTTTAACCGTGGTAGAAGAGTTACGTTTAATGGAATTGCTGGATATAGTTGGTGGACCTTATTACGTAACTAAATTGACCAACACGGTTGTATCCTCAGCTAATATTTTAGCACATGCAAGAATCATTTTACAAAAATTTATTCAACGTGAGCTGATCCGCATCAGTGGCGAAATTATCGGCGATGCGTATGAAGACAGTGCCGATGTTTTTGATTTATTGGATGATGCCGAATCAAAATTATTTCAAATAACCAATACGCATCTTCGTAAAAATTTTGATTCCATCGATTCGATCCTGGTAAAAACGTATCAGCGAATTGAAGACCTGCGTCATCGCAACGAAGATATTACCGGAGTTCCGTCAGGTTTTGCTTCTTTGGATAAGATCACGTATGGTTGGCAAAATTCTGACTTGATTATTCTGGCGGCAAGACCATCTGTGGGAAAAACAGCTTTGGCCCTGAACCTGGCCCGTAATGCGGCTTTACACCCAACCAAACCGGCAGGTGTGGCTTTCTTTTCTTTAGAGATGAGTGCCGGACAATTGGTTCAACGTATTCTATCTGCCGAAAGTGAAATATGGCTCGAAAAAATTGCCCGTGGTAAAATGGAAGATCATGAAATGAAACAATTATATGCCCGAGGTATTCAACGATTGGCTCAGGCACCTTTATTTATCGATGATACGGCGGCATTGAACATTTTTGAGCTTAGAGCAAAATGCCGGAGATTAAAAAACAAACACGATATTGGTATGATCATCATCGACTATTTACAGTTGATGAGTGGATCCAGCGATAATAAAAACAGTAACCGGGAACAGGAGATCAGTAATATTTCCAGGAACCTGAAAGGATTGGCAAAAGAATTGAATGTGCCGATCATTGCATTATCACAATTAAGCAGAGAGGTAGAAAAAAGAAAAGAAGGAAACCGGATTCCACAACTAAGTGATCTGAGAGAATCGGGAGCAATAGAGCAGGATGCGGATATGGTGATGTTCCTTTACAGACCCGATTATTACGATATTAACTCAAACGAAATGGGAGAAAGTACAAAAGGCGAAACTTTTGTACGTATTGCAAAACACCGGAATGGTACACTCGATACAGTGAAGTTGAAAGGGCTGTTGCATATTCAAAAATTCATTGACGATGATGGACAGGATTTTATGGGTATGGGATTACCGATGCCGGGTAACTGGACACCGGTAAAAGATGATGATAGTCCTAAATTATACATACAGGCCGGAAGCAAAATGAATGATCTTCCCGAAGACGATCATGATGCACCGTTCTAAAATCCCCTTCTTAATCGCACCGCCTGAGGTGGAATACGGAAGAAGATTTTTATAAAAATTAAGTTCCGGATAAGCCGGAGCTTTTTTATTTTTACTGTTTATGGCTCTTCCTTTTTTTTATATCTCGGCTTTTAATCCTTCTCAAAAAGAAATTATACTTGATGAAGATACATCCCGTCATGTAGTGCAGGTATTGCGAATGAAACAGGGAGAAAAGTTAAACCTTACAGATGGGAAAGGAAATTTAATTACTGCTGAAATTAATGAAGCACATAAAAAACATTGTTCTGTAAGAATAATTAATTCACAATTCAGCATTCAGCATTCAGCAAAGGTTACGATTGCCATTTCATTGCTGAAAAATGCAAATCGCTTTGAATGGTTTATTGAAAAAGCAACGGAGATAGGAGTGAGTGAAATCATTCCATTGATTTGTGAAAGAACGGAGAAACAAAAATTCCGGCATGACAGAATGAAAGGAATCTGCGTCAGTGCCATGCTTCAATCGCAGCAGTGTTGGTTGCCTGTATTGCATGAGCCAACTCAATTTGACAATTTAGCAATTAAACAATTTGACAATGATAAAAAGTTTATTGCTCATTGTGAAGACAGTAACAAACAGACAATTTCTCAATTTCCTAATTCCCAATTCCAAAATTCCATAATGCTCATCGGTCCCGAAGGCGATTTTACCAAAGAAGAAATTGAACTGGCTTTAAAAAAAGGTTTTATACCGGTTTCACTTGGTCAGACAAGATTAAGAACTGAAACAGCTGGGGTAGTGGCGGCTGCATTATTGAAAATGGCCCGATAAAAAACAAAGTGGGCCATATCCGAATATCCTTTTTTTATTCACGCTGGTAGAAATGTCATTTTTTGCATTTCTAAAACATTTGAAAAGGCTTGCCAACAATATTATCACAATACTTTTTTAGGCAATTTATCTTCTCCTTCAGTATAATGTTCGTGAGTTATTACTGGTTTATTATTTCTGTTCATGCGCATTTGAAAAACGCTTACCAGCATAGAAAACGCCATGGAAAAATAAATATATCCTTTGGGAATTTCGACGCCAAAGCCTTCACTTACCAGCGCAAACCCTATCAGCAATAAAAAGGAAAGTGCCAGCATTTTAAAGGCGGGATGTTTGTTTACAAAATTACTGATGGGCTCAGCAGCTACCAGCATGATTAACACGGTAACAATAATGGCAACATACATGATCCATATTTCTTTAACCATGCCTATTGCTGTAATAATAGAATCAATTGAAAAAACCAGGTCCATTATTAAAATCTGAAAAATTACCTGGGCAAAAGAAGCTGCTTTAATATTTTTGCTTTTGTCGCCCTGTTCTCCTTCCATTTTATGGTATATTTCTGAAGAACTTTTATATAATAAGAACATGCCTCCTAAAATCAATATCAAGTCTTTGACTGAAATGCCCTGATTAAGAATTGTAAATAAATCATTGTCTAATTTTAAGATCATGGCTATCATTGCCAGTAATGCCAAACGCAAAAACATGGCCAGTATCAGGCCGTAAAATCTTGCTTTTTTCTGCTGATTCAGCGGAAGTTTATTGGCTAAGATGGATATGAAGATTACATTGTCTATTCCTAAAACAACTTCTAATACAATGAGCGTAACAAGGGAAATGATAATTTGATATTCCATACACGGGTTTTTTAATTAATTATTTTTTTGATAAATTGATTTACAAATTTGTTTTACAATCGAGGGTCCCTGAAAGATGAAGCCGGTCCATACCTGAACAAGTGTAGCTCCTACATCCAGTTTTTCTTTTGCATCCGTTCCATCAAATATTCCACCCGATGCTATGATCGGAATAAGGCCATTGGTTTTTGTGGAAATATATTTTACAATTTCCGTATTTCTTTTTTTTAACGGTAATCCACTGAGGCCCCCAGCTCCAATAGTTATGAGTTTTGAATTATGAGTTACAAGTTGTTCCCTGCTGATAGTTGTATTGGATACAACTAGTCCGTCTAATTTTATTTCCATAACCAAATCAATCACTTCATCCAGCTGTTCTTTGGTAAGATCAGGAGATATTTTCAATAGTATTGGCTTAGGATTTATTTCAGCAGTTTTTACAAACTGTTGATCCAATGTTTGTAAGTGCGAAAGAATTTTTCTTAAAGATTCTTTTTCCTGCAATTCACGAAGACCCGGCGTATTCGGGCTACTTACGTTCACCACAAAATAATCAACATATGGGTATAATTCTTTAAAACAAATTTCATAATCCTTCCATGCTTCTTCATTGGGAGTGATTTTGTTTTTGCCGATGTTGCCACCGATAATGAGTCTGGAGTTGTGAGAGGTGAGTTGTGAATGGTCAATGGTCAATAGTGAATGGGTATCTCTGAATTGACCATTCACTATTGACCATTGACGATCTCTCCATTGACGAAGTCTCTCTGCAATCCTCTTCACTCCTTCATTATTAAATCCCATCCGGTTTATCAGGGCTTTATCTTTTGCAAGCCGGAACATTCTTGGTTTTTCATTTCCATGTTGTGGAAGCGGAGTTACCGTTCCTATTTCTACAAAACCAAATCCAAGGGTTTCTAATTCTCTCAGGTATTTGGCATTTTTATCAAATCCAGCACCGAGGCCAACAGGATTTTTAAAATTCAAATTGCCCATTGCCCATTGCCTATTGCCCATTGCTCGTGGCGAGAAGAAAGAAGTGAGATATTTTCTCAAAAACCCAATACTACACAACAATTTCAGGCAATTCATGGAAAAATAATGAACCCCTTCAGGTGGGAAAAGAAATAGGAAAGAACGTACAATTTTATACATATCTAACCGGCTTTTTTTATAAGGGTAGCTAATTCTTTTTCTGAAATGGATTCTTTATCTGCTTTGTCATATACATCAAGCAATGTGATATGTTTTTTTTCAATTTTAATATAAGTTATTACCCTGCCGCCCCCGCTTTTGCCTTTGTTCTTGGAAGAAATGCTCATCCTCATTTTATAACAATCTTTTCCAAGCTGAATTCCATCTGTTGGATTTTTCAATAATTGAATTTTTAATGACTGAAGGTCTTTAATGAATGAGGGATATTTTTTGAAAAGTTTTTTGGCTGACTTATCAAAACTATCAGTGGTTTTAATGATAAAATCAGAGTTCATTAATCAACTGGTCTAATGTTTTCAACTTTATTTTCCCCTGCTCGGCCAACTTTGCTTGCCGCAAAGCCGACAAAAAATCTTTTGCTTGCTTTTTCTTCTTGCCGGTCAAACCAAGCGTAGGGTCGTTCACAATCTGAATAAAATTGATTTCTTCAAGGCTCTGAATTAGCTTTTTTGCCTTACTGTTTTTTATTTTTATCGTTATGATATTATCCATACGCTGAATTTTGACAAAAATACATATTCAAAAACGAATAAATTAAACACGTTTAATACCTTTGATATCTAAGGTTGCATAAACAACCAAATTTATTTGTAGTTTGTGGGTTATTGTTAATGAAATTTTATTGTAGAAGTGTACAATTTTCAGAAACCAACTACAAGCCAAAAACGAAAAACTTAAAACATATTAAAATGCAGGAAGCTTATATAGTTGCAGGATACAGAACCGCAGTAGGAAAATCGAAGCGAGGTGGTCTTCGGTTTACAAGACCCGATGATTTAGCCATTGATGTAATTAAGGGATTATTGGCATCGGTGCCTCAATTAGATCCATTATTAGTAGATGATGTGATTGTGGGCAATGCTGTACCGGAAGCAGAACAGGGATTGCAGGTTGGAAGAATTATCGCTTCCATGGCAGTTGGTGTTCATGCTCCGGGTATGACGGTAAACAGGTATTGCGCATCGGGTTTGGAAACGATTGCTATTGCTTCCGCAAAAATTCGTTCTGGTCAGGCAGAGTGTATAATTGCAGGCGGAACTGAAAGTATGAGTATGGTGCCAACTGCCGGATGGAAAACGGTGCCGGCTTTTTCCATTGCCAGTACCGAGCCCGACTATTATTTAAACATGGGTTTAACTGCCGAAGCCGTTGCAAAAGAATTTTCGGTAAACAGGGCCGATCAAGATGAGTTCAGTTATAACTCACATCAGAAAGCGATTCATGCTATTGAAAATGGTTATTTTAAATCTGGTATATTACCAATTCAGGTAGAGGAAGTATACCTAGATGAAAAAGGGAAAAAACAGAAACGTAAGTACACGTTCGATACTGACGAAGGGCCAAGAATGGATACTTCAAAAGAAGCTTTGGCAAAATTACGTCCTGCATTTTCTGCCATTGGATCTGTAACCGCAGGTAACTCTTCACAAACTTCCGATGGGGCAGCGTTTGTCATTGTAATGAGTGAACGTTTAGTTAACCAATTAGGATTAAAACCAATAGCCCGTTTGGTAAATTGTGTATCAGCAGGTGTGCATCCACGTATTATGGGTATTGGTCCGGTGGAAGCAGTTCCCAAAGTTTTAAAACAAGCAGGTATGAATTTAGGGCAGATCGATTTAATTGAATTGAATGAAGCATTTGCTTCGCAGGCATTGGCAGTGATTCGGAAATTGGAATTGAATCCGGACATTGTAAATACGAATGGAGGAGCTATTGCATTAGGTCATCCTTTAGGTTGTACCGGTTGTAAACTAACCATTCAATTGGTCAATGACATGAAGCGTTTGAAAAAGAAATATGGTATTGTTACGGCCTGTGTTGGCGGCGGACAGGGTATTGCGGGGATTATTGAGAATATAGATTAATACAACTTGATATAAAGTAAAGCCGGGTTAAATGCCCGGTTTTTTATTTCGCTTTATTTCTTACATAAACCAATTTGATATTTCGTTTACCGGTTTCTCTTTCATCGATTTCAATATTTACTAAACTTTTAATCAGGTCCATTAATTTATTAAAACCATAATTTCTTGAATCAAAATCAGGTTGCCTTTTAATGAGTTGGTTTCCCAGTTCTCCCAGGTACGCCCATCCGTTTTCATCGGCTATATCATTGATTCCATTGGCAATTAAGCTATTCAGGTTTTTATCTATTTTACTGATGGCTTCTTTATGCGTGGTTTTAGATTTACTTTTTGACGTGTCTGGTTTTTCCTTCGTTGACAAAATTTCGATATAAATAAATTTGTCACAAGCTGAACGAAAAGCTTCCGGAGTTTTCTTTTCGCCAAGTCCGAATACTTTCATGCCTGCTTCACGTAGACGAATAGCCAAGCGGGTAAAATCACTATCACTCGAAACCAGGCAAAATCCGTCTACACGTCCTGTATAAAGTATGTCCATTGCATCAATAATAAGGGCCGAATCGGAAGAGTTTTTTCCAGACGTATAACTGTATTGCTGGATAGGTGTAATAGCATTTTCCAATAACACGTTTTTCCATCCAACTAAACGAGGATTGGTCCAGTCGCCATAAATCCGTTTAAATGTTGGTGTACCGTATTTTGTTACTTCTTCAAGTATTTCCTTGATAACCTTGTAGGGGATATTATCAGCATCAATCAATACCGCAAGTCGTAGATCGTTTGAAGAATTGTTCATGAAAAAATAAATTGTTTCTTCGTTGAAATTAATTCATTTAGAAGAAGATTCCATAGTCTGAATAATCAAATGGAAATTTTACTTTATATAAGCCTGGGATTTCATTAAAATAAAAAAAAAGCTAATCCAGTATTTTTCCTATTGTTTTATCCAAATATTGCCTTCATATTTGTTTATCGTTTAAACTATTGAAAACGGTTAAGGTCATACCAACTTAGTTCATATTAAAATAGTACTATGGATAGACGTGAATTCCTTTCAGCAAGGGAAAAATTAAAACAAATAAACCCTATTGTTGAAGAGGGGCAATCGTTCCGGACACTTTCCGGTATCAATACCTATACAGGGCCCTGGACAAAAAAAGAAGTTATTCATTTACTTAAACGAACCATGTTTGGTGCTAAGCCATCCGACATTAATTTTTTTGCGGCTAGAAGTATGAGTCAGGCTGTTGACAGCTTATTGACGGTGCCAGTAACACAGCCATTACCTCCTATAAAAAATTATGATAATACCGGGATACTGGCTACCGACCCTGAAGTGAACATTCCAATGGGACAAACATGGGTAAATACCAATACTGCTGATGGAACAGCAGATAGCAGAAGAAGAGCATCTTTCAAAGCATGGTGGTTAGGTTTGATGATCAATCAGGATCGGAATATTCTGGAGAAAATGGTTTTGTTCTGGCATAACCGGCTTCCGGTAGAGTCAAATGATATCGGAAGAGGAATATGGGCTTATAATAATATTCTAATGCTGAGACAAAATGCATTAGGAAATTTTAAATCGTTAATACGAAAAACAACTTTAGATGTAGCCATGTTGCGATATCTGAATGGTTACCTGAATATCAGTACCGCACCGGATGAAAATTATGGCAGAGAACTGCAGGAACTGTTTACACTAGGCAGAGAAAATAATCCGAATTATACAGAAGACGACGTAAAAAAAGCGGCAAGAGTTTTGACAGGTTGGAAGATTGATAATACAACCAATAAATCTTTTTTTAATTCTGCACAACACGATACAGCCAGCAAACAGTTTTCTTCTTTTTATAATAATACAATCATTACCGGAAGAACGGGTGCAACGGCGGGAGATATTGAACTGGATGATTTATTGAATATGGTTTTCAATAAAAGCACAGAAGTGTCCATCCATCTTATAAAAAAATTGTACCGCTTTTTTGTATATTATAAAATCGATGCAGCTACGCAAACCAATGTGATAGAACCATTGGCACTCATCCTTCGAAATAATAACTGGGAAATAAAACCGGTTTTAACTGCACTATTTAAAAGCGAACATTTTTATGATGTGTTGAATCAGGGTTGCCAGATAAAATCGCCTATTGATGAACAGGTAGGTATTTGCAGAGAATTTGAAATAGTTTTTCCTGCTTCTTCCGATTATGTGAATGCATATAATATGTGGGGTTATATTCAGGGATATTCATCTGTACTGCAACAAAATCTTGGCGATCCGCCGGATGTTGCTGGTTGGAAAGCATATTACCAGGTTCCCCAGTTTTATGAAATCTGGATTAATTCAGACACCTACCCCAAACGAAATCAATTTACCGATCAGATGATTGTATCGGGTTATACCCGTAGTGGAAAAACTATAAAAATAGACCCGATAGAATTTGTCAAAAAGCTTGCAAACCCAAGTGATCCGAATAAACTGATTGATGAAGTGCTGGAAATTTTATACCGGATTGATGTTTCTGCAACCGTGAAAAATAATTTAAAAAAACAGATACTCTTGAGTAATCAGGATCAGGATTATTACTGGACCAATGCCTGGAATGCGTATTTAGCAAACCCGGTAACTGCCAATTATAATGTGGTGTATCCAAGGCTAAGAGATCTGTTGAAATATTTTATGAACCTGGCAGAGTTCAGATTGAGTTAATAAATTTTTAAATTAATATCTGTCCTTTAAAATAATTAAACTAACCGAATGAAACGTAGAGACTTTCTTCGAAATAGTATTCCGGCAGCAGTGGCTGTACCAACCATAATCAATGGAATTCCATTACATGTTATGGGTGCAGATTCACCATTGATTCAGTCCCTGATGGGCTTTGCAACCGATACGGACCATGTTCTTGTTTTGATACAGATGAGTGGTGGAAATGATGGATTAAATACACTCATTCCACTGGAGTTTTATTCTGCATACAATAATGCCCGAGCAAACATTGCCATCCCGGAAGATAAAGTTTTGAAACTTCAGGGAAATACAAAGGTTGGAATACATCCGGCAATGACCGGTTTGCAAACCTTGTATAATGAAGGAAAAGTTGCTTTTGTGCAGGCAGTAGGTTATCCAACACCAAATTTTTCTCATTTCCGCGCAACGGATATTTGGATGAGTGGATCCGATTCGAACCAGTTTATCAATTCAGGTATTGCAGGCCGTTATCTTAACCTGGAGTATCCCAATTTCCCGAACGGGTATCCCAATTCAACAGTGACCGACCCAATTGGTATTCAGATTGGCTCTGTTACTTCCATGGCATTTCAGGGTCCGGCAGTAAGTATGGGAATGAGTATTTCCGACCCGGTTAATTTTTATAATTTGATTAATGATATTAATGAACCCGTGCCAAATACGCCTGCCGGATTTGAACTTTCCTATTTACGTACCGTAGCAAAACAAACTACTGCGTATACGGATGTTATTAAGAAAGCCGCTTTACGAGTTACTCAACAATCACCATATCCTACGGGGAATACTTTAGCCGACCAGTTAAAAATCGTTGCCCGATTAATAAAGGGTGGGTTGAAAACAAGGGTGTATATGGTTAGTATTGGTGGATTTGATACTCATTCAGGACAAGTAAATACAGGGGATACAACAACTGGGGCCCATGCTACGTTGATGTCCAGGCTTTCCGGGGCCATCAAAGCATTTATGGATGATGCAAAATTCCTTGGTATCGAAAAAAGAATATTGGGAATGACTTTCTCCGAATTTGGTCGTAGAATTAAATCCAACTCCAGTGTCGGTACCGATCATGGTGCAGCAGCACCGATGATTTTGTTTGGAGAATATGTTCAGCAAGGAGTTGTGGGAAATAATCCGACCATCTCTTCCAACCCAACCGTAAATGATAATATACCGATGCAGTACGATTTCAGATCGGTATATGCTACTGTAATGGAGAAATGGTTCTGTTTGAAAAACACGGATCTTCAGACCGTTATGTTAAAAAACTATCAATCGTTGCCTTTAGTAAAAGCTACCAATTGTAATTCTTTAATTCCCGACCTTTCGGGTGAAACATTGATAAAAAATTATCCAAATCCATTTAGTAGCTCTACAACAATAACATTTAAAACCGCAGGTGGTCATACAGCTATTTATATAATGGATACATTAGGAAGAGTAATGAAAACAATAGTGGATGCAGATTATTCTACTCCGGGGCAATACACAATAATCTTTAACAGTGAAAATTTACCCACTGGTGTTTACTATGCAAGACTTCAAAACGGAGCAACCCAACAAGTAAAAGCCATGTTAAAAGTGAGGTAAGTAAAATCGTTTAAAACTTTAAAAACCCTGTCTTTACAGGGTTTTTTGTTGCAAAAAATGGTTGCAAAAATATTTTTGGTTATCCAATATTTTGCTATTTATATTTGCAACATGGTTTCAAAATATAAAATGAAAAAAAATATCCTACTTCTTGCATTATTTGTTTTTGGTTTTCAAACAACGAATGCACAGAGTAAAACAACTGAACAAAAGGAATCGGCTATTAATCTGAAAAAAGGATCTAAGGCTGAAGCATTTACTTTATCTGGAAAAATTAGTAATTCAAAAAGCGGTGAGTCTTTGGTTGCAGCATCCATTTATATACAGGATGCAAAGATTGGCGCAGTTTCAGATTTAAATGGACATTTTGAAATAAAAAATATTCCTTTTGGCCATCATTTAGTGGAGATTTCTTATTCCGGATTTACTTCCATTGTAGCGCATATCGATCTGCACCAGGATGAAGAAATGAATTTTCAATTAATTCCATCGGTAGTTGAAAATGAAGGAGTAACTGTTACCGGAGTATCGCATGCAATGAGTATACGCAAGTCACCCGCTGCAGTTATAGTAATAAAAAAGGCTGAATTGATGCAAACAAGTGCAACTAATATTATTGATGCATTAAGCCATAAGCCGGGGATTTCTCAACTTTCTACCGGACCCGCAATTTCCAAGCCTGTAATCAGGGGATTGGGAAGTAATAGGGTAGTTGTTATTAATGATGGGTTGAGGCAGGAAGGCCAGCAATGGGGAGATGAACATGGTATTGAAATTGATGAATTGAGTATTAATAAAGTAGAGATAGTAAAAGGTCCGGCTTCGTTAATGTATGGCAGTGATGCATTGGCTGGAGTCATTAATATAGTTACCAATGTGCCGGTTCCTGATGGACAAGTAACGGGTAATATTCAATCCAATTTTCAATCGAATAATAATTTGTTTGCACTGAATGCCAATATTGCCGGAAATAAAAATGGGTTTAGTTGGAATGCATACGGAACTACAAAGTCAGCAGGATCTTATAGTAATAAATTCGATGGTAAAGTCCTGAACTCTGGATTCAATGAAAAAAACTTTGGCGGCTATATTGGATTGAATAAGAGCTGGGGTTACAGCCATTTGATTTTTAGCCGGTTCAATCAGCATATTGGCATGATGGAAGGAGAGCGGGATAATGCAACGGGTCGATTTATATTATATTCCGGTACAGTATTAGAAAGAATTGCAAAAGAATCTGATCTTGATTCAAGAGAATTATTTATTCCGAAACAAAATGTGAAGCATACCAAAATTATCTCTGAGAATAATTTAAGCATTGGGAAAAATCGCCTTAAAATAAACCTCGGGGTACAACAAAATCAGCGAACCGAATTTGGTAATCCTCTTGATTCACAAGAAGAGGCATTGTCCTTTGATTTAAAAACAGCTAATTATAATATTCATTGGATGCTGGCCGAGAAAAAATCCTGGAGAACAACCCTCGGATTAAATGGAATGTTTCAGAATAACAGCAATAAGGGCGAAGAAGTGATCATGCCGGAATATGGATTAACTGATGCGGGTTTGTTTGTTTACACACAACATAGCACAAAGAAAACTACGGTAAGCGGTGGATTACGATTTGATAGACGTTCAATTAATTCACATGATTTTAAAGAAGGTTCGGTGATGAAATTTGCCGCTTTTAATAAATCATTTTCAAATATTTCCGGAAGTGTAGGATTAAGCTATGAGCTAGAGAAAAACATTAGTTTCAAAGCAAATATGGCTCGTGGCTTCCGCTCACCCAGCTTATCAGAGTTAGCATCCAATGGTGCTCATGAAGGAACGAACCGATATGAGTATGGAGATTTAAATTTGAAATCTGAAACAAGCTTTCAATTCGATCTGGGTATGAATCTGGATTACGAACACTTTAGTTTGAATATGGCCGTATTCAATAATGCGGTAAATGATTTTATTTTTTATCATAAACTCAGCGCAAAAGCAGGTGGAGATTCGATCGTTAACCTGAATGGAGAGTTGTTGCAGGCTTTCAAATTCAGCCAGCGGAATGCCAACTTATATGGTATAGAAGCAACGCTTGATATACATCCACATCCATTGGATTGGCTTCACTTTGAAAACACTTTTTCTTATGTGAGGGGTAAGTGGAATCAGCCATTAGAAGCTGTCAGTAATATGCCTTTGATGCCAGCTCCAAGATTGATCAGTGAATTGAGAACGGATTTTTTGAAAAGCGGAAAGAAATTGAATAATCTATATTTTAAAATGGAATTGGATAATGTGTTTAATCAGAATAATCCATTTGAAGCGTACGGCACAGAAACGGCTACTGCCGGATATTCTTTATTGAATGCCGGTGCAGGAGCTGATTTTAAATCAAAAAACAAAATCATTTTTCAACTAAACGTCTCTGTAAATAATATAACGGATCAGGCTTATCAAAATCATCTGAGCCGGTTGAAATATACCGCGGAGAACAATCTGACCGGACGAAACGGGGTATTTAATATGGGCAGAAACTTTTCGGTAAAACTGAATGTACCATTGAATTTTTCAGGTAAGTAAATGAATCCATAACTTTAGGAATGGAAATTACTTTTAATACACCGGCATTACTTTTCCCGGCAATCAGTCTATTGCTGCTGGCATATACAAACCGGTACCTAGCACTGGCCAGCCTTATTCGAAAACTACATGATGAGTATATGCGGGGAGAAAAAAATCATTTATTGTTAAAGCAAATTAAAATACTGCGTATACGTATAAACCTGGTGAGGCAAATGCAAACTTTAAGTGTATTTAGTTTTCTCTGTTGCGTCATTACCATGTACGGTGTTTACATGCAATGGATGAACCTGGTAACATTTGTATTTGCAATCAGTCTGATTAGTTTATTGGCATCATTAATCATTTCATTAATTGAAATAACACAAAGCACCAAAGCACTAGAGCTTGAAATAAGTGACATGGAAGAATTGGAAGAATCGAATATTTTTTCCGATCTCTGGAAGAGGAAAGAAAATTAATAAGCCCGGCTTTCAAGAAAATTTATGCCGAAATATTAATTGCTTTCATTTTACGTTCACCAATCTGTTGTCTCCACATAGCATAATACAATCCTTTATCTTCAACCAGTTTATCGTGATGATTTGTTTCTACTATATCTCCTTTTTCCAGTACATAAATACGGTCGGCATGCATAACCGTTGAAAGCCTGTGCGCAATTAAAATGGTGATTTGATTCCGTTGTGATGAAACCTGCCTGATCGTTTCAGTTATATCTTCTTCTGTCAATGAATCCAGCGAGGAAGTGGCTTCATCAAAAATCAACAATTTCGGTTTACGTAGCAAAGCCCTGGCAATAGATAATCGTTGTTTTTCTCCTCCCGATAATTTCAATCCTCCTTCACCGATCATGGTTTCTAAACCGTTCTCTGCTTTTTCTAAAAGGTTAAGACAAGAAGATTTTTTCATCACATCCATTAATTCTTCATCTGTTGCGTTAGGATTTACAAACAAAAGATTTTCTTTTATAGTGCCCGAAAACAATTGGGTATCCTGAGTCACAAATCCAATCTGATTTCGCAGGTCCTCAAAATTGATGGAGTTTTCATCAATACCATTGTACAGGATTTTTCCAGAGTCGGGACGATACAAACCAACCAATAATTTCATCAACGTTGTTTTTCCCGAACCCGACGGGCCAACGAAAGCAACCGTTTCTCCGGTGTTCACCGAAAAGCTGATATCATTTATTGCATGTTGTTGAGCGGTTTTATGTTTGAAACGAACATTATTGAATACAAGATTCTCAATATCATTTAATGGTGTAGGATTCTCCGGTTGTTTTTCCGGTTCTTTCTTCATCAAGATTTCAAAATTGTGTAGTGAGGCTTCAGCTTCTCTATAAGCAAGTATGATATTCCCAATTTCCTGCAGAGGACCAAAAACGAAAAAAGAAAAAATCTGCATCGTGGCTAATTCACCGGCATTCATCCGGTCTTTAAATACAAGCCACATCAGCAAAAATAAAATGATCTGCCTCAACGTATTTACAAAAGTTCCCTGAACAAAACTGATACTTCTGATTCGTTTTACTTTGGTTATTTCAAATCCCAGTATTTTATAGGTGTTCTTATTTAATCTTTCTACTTCCTGCTGTGTCAGGCCCAGGCTCTTTACCAATTCTATATTGCGTAAAGACTCCGTGGTAGAGCCTGCCAGTGCATTGGTTTGTGCAACGATTGTTTTCTGAACGGTTTTTACTTTTTTACTTAGCAGGTTTGAAATGATTGTCAGTAATGCAATGCCACCAAAATAAATAAATGGAAGAGACCAATGGATCTGGTATGCAAAAACGGCAACAAATAATATTCCGATAATAACCGGAAAAAGTATATTCACAAAGGAGGCTACAAATTTCTCCGTATCTGTTCTTACTTTTTGCAGCACACTTAATGTTTCACCGCTGCGCTGATCTTCAAACTCGGAATAAGGAAGCTTCATAGCATGCTGTAATCCTTTTGTAAAAACAGAAGCACCGAATTTTTGTGTAATCAGGCTTAAAAAATAATCCTGAAATGCTTTGGCTATACGGCTTATCATGGCAACGCCAATCGAGAGTCCAAGAAGATATAAAACAGGATTCGCAAACTTCCAGAAAAAAGGTTGAAACAATGAGTTGTCCTGCTGGTATTCAAAAGCCAGGTTGATCAACTTGCCAAAGATGATCGGATCAATCAATGAAAATCCAATATTGGTGGCCGCCAAACTAAGTGTTAGCACAATCATCCATTTATATGGCTTGATGTAGGGTAAAAGTATTTTCATGAACGCTGCAATTAATGTTGGTCAATGATATCAAAAATAGTGACAGAATAAAATGGCTGTCTTATTGTCGTATATCAACTGAATAATGCAAATTAAAGCTATTCATTAATGACAGCTTTTGTAAATAGACCAAAAGCTGATTAACCTTCCGGGTGATTAACACCGGCTTTATCTGAAGTCATCGAGTTAAATTTATTTTCAAAAATAGTTAATTGAGAAAACAGTTTTGGTATGACTATATATCCTTTTATTGTTTTGTTCGAAACCATGTACGATAGAAGATGGTCAGCGTTGAAATAAACAGGCGTCTGTTGATTCAATAATTTTTTTGCAGCTTCCAGAGTTACAGCATAGGCATGTGTGCAATCATGAAAACCGGCATGAGCAATGTGTTTCGAAATTTTTCGGGGATAATAATTTTTAAACATAAATCTTGTCATCTTCAAACTGGCGTGTGAATTAGTTAACCGATAAACAAATCTTTTCAATTTTTGCTTCATGCCATAATCTTCATTTTTTTCATAACCCAGGTACATCAATTCCCAATCAGCCGGAATTTCAGCTTCAATTTGTGGGAAAAAAAGTAAATTCTTTTTAAGCAAAATACTGTCATCTTCCAGGATCAATGTTTTTTGGTATTTATTCAGGATGATATCTTTATAAATATTTGCATGTCCCAGTGAACAGCAAAGCATACCCAAATGAATCTCTTTCGGTTTTTTATAAAAAGTATTGAAGAGTTCGGGGCTGTAAATTTTTTGATCAATATATTCTTTAAGACTCGATTCATTTTTATCTACTCCCCAAAAAAATTCGAAATCCAATCCTTTTAATTCTTTGTTTATATGCGCAATACGTTCTTTCAACCTGGGAAGAGAAAGGACATATATTTTGTCGTAATAATCATTAAGATATTGTAAATGGGTATGCATGAATTGTGACAAATATAAGTGGATGCCCGAGAATAAAATGATTTGCACTATCCGGCCCAGCCTTCCCTGTCGAGGCTGCGATACTGAATGGCTTCGGCAAGATGTTCATTTTTTATTTCTCCTTAAAAAACCACCGCCTTTGGCGGTGGTAATGTCCTGATGGCTATGCCTTTTTTTGTGATATAGGAAATACTGTATATAAGAAGCGTTTATTATGTAGTTTTCAAATGTGATTATCATATAGACAAATGTCGGGAAGGAGAATACAAAAAAAGAACTCCTAAACTCGGAATTTCGATTTGTTTTGCACCACCATCGGAGTCTTAAAGAGGGCTTTGCCCGATGTATTTCAACCCACCTTCTTAGAAGGTGGTTGTTGAGATGAGCTAATTCTGAATAAATAGTATAAATTTATCATGATTTTGAGAAAATCGGTTAACGGGTTCTACGATTTTTTTAATCAAAATAAAAAAAAGCAATTTTTAGAACCCACCTTAATACTAACTGACAATTTTAAATATTATGCATAATCAGCAGAATTCATCCTGATTCTTTTATAAAAAACGGGAAATGCAAAGCATTCCCCGTGGCAGGTTACACTAGGCGCCGGGTTGAATTAAGGAGCAAAACGGACATCTGAATTAATAACCATTAAGTTTAAAAGTATAAAAAAATACTTTCCGGTTCGGATGATCTCAAAAAAGCTATTTTTAATTATGAAACTGACCATTATACTAACTGTATTTTGTTTTTTTCATGCTGCGGCCCGCATAAACGGTCAGGCCTTATCCCTGGATCTGCAGCATACAGAAATAAGCAAAGTGCTGACTGCTATTGAAAAACAAAGCAGCTATCGTTTTTTATACAACAGCAAACTAAAAGACCTTAATCAGAAAATCAATATAAACACTACTAATGGAGGCATTGATGAAGTGACGGAAAGAATTTTTAACGGTACAAGCCTTTCCTACCGCAAGCTGGATAATAATCTCATTGCCATCCGCTCCGAAAATAAAGATGAACAGGATATAAAAATCACCGGCAGGATAACCACTGAAAGTGGCGAGCCGCTACAGGGAGTTTCTATAACCATTAAGGGAACCGGGCGGGGTACATCAACAGACAACAACGGAAATTTTACACTGACTGTTCCTGAAAATGCCATGCTGCTGATTTCTTTTATTGGCTATTCTCCACAGGAAGTTGCTGTTAATAACCAATCAACCATTGCTGTAAGAATGGTACAATCGCAGCAGCAAATGGAACAGGTGGTGGTGATAGGCTATGGCGCTTCCCGCAAAAAAGATCTTACCGGCTCTTCTGCTACTATTAAAGGCTCTGATATAATAAATATTCCTGCATTGACAGCCACCCAGGCCATCCAGGGAAAAGTTTCTGGTGTACAGATAATTAATAGCGGAGCTCCGGGCAGTGCACCCAATGTAAGAATCAGGGGTGTAGGATCTGTTTTGGGTGGGGCTGATCCGCTGTATGTGGTAGATGGTATTATAACAACTGATATAAGAAATATTAATTCAGCGGATATCCTTTCTATAGATATTTTAAAAGATGCATCTTCTACGGCTATCTATGGTGCCAGGGCCGCCAATGGCGTTGTATTGATAACAACCAAAGCCGGCAATAGATCAAAATTTTCTATTAATTATAATGCACAGGTCGGTGTAAAATTATTAACACATAAAGTGGAAATGGCCGGTCCGGGATTATATGCCGCCTACTCGAATGAAGCTGCCGGTGCACCAGCCGTTACAGGAGGTGATGTTACAGGGTCGGCTGCCTGGTATGATGAAATTACACGACCTGCTATTTTCAACAGCCACAACCTTTCACTCAGCGGCGGAAAAAATAAATACCGTTATTTCCTTTCCCTCGGATACCTGAATGAAAATGGAATATTAATTGACAACAAGTACACAAGATACACGGCCCGGTATAATCATGAATATGCCATAAGCTCCAAATTTAAAGTGGGTAATAATATTGGTTATTCTCATTATATCTCAGAAAATAAACCATATAGTTTATTTACCACTGCTTACATTGCATCCCCCATTTTTGATGCGGTAAATCCTGATGGCAGTTTTGGCAATACATCAAGTGGTGTAAGCAATGTTGGTAATCCTTATGCCACCTTAAAAACAACCAACGACCGCAGTTATGGAGATCGTCTTCAAACCACCTTGTGGGGCGAATACCAGATCATTAAAGGACTTCGTTTCAAATCACAATTCGGTATAGATCTGGAGCAGAATAATGGATGGAATTATACACCTGCTTACAAAACATTTTTGCCGGGTGGTGCAGAAGGTGCCCAGCATAATGATGATGCCGATCTCTCTTTTATGCGTGACAGTATTTATCAATGGGTATGGGATAATTATCTGACCTATGAGAGAAAATTCTCTGCCAACCATGACCTCCGGATAACGCTGGGGCATACTGCAGAACGGCGCAACGGATGGAGCAGCAGGGCGTCAATAGCCAATAAAAATATTCCTGACGATAAAGAAGCCTGGCAACTTAATTTTAAAGACACGGCCAAAGGGCAGCAAAATTTCAGAGACCCCATCGGCAATTATTTCAGAAGAGAATCCTATTTCATAAGGGCCAATTATAAGTTTAAAGACAAATACCTGCTCAATGTCACTTTCCGCAGAGACGCTAACAGCAATTTCCCCGAACATAAACGCTGGGGAAATTTTCCCTCCGTCGGTATTGGTTGGGTTATCAGTAGTGAAAAATTCATGACCAATCAGTCATTCTTCGACAATCTGAAATTAAGAGCCAGTTTTGGTTTAGTGGGTAATGATGCCATCCGCCCCGGCGCATTTGATTTGCGGCCGCAGGAAAGACTCTATGCTTATTTTGGGACTGACCGTATTGACGGTGCCATCGTTACAGGAATTGCAGACCCTGATCTGCAATGGGAAGTGGTGAGAGAGTTTGATGCCGGTGTTGAATTTTCTGTTCTGGATAATAAACTGAGTGGCGAAATAGATTTTTATAATAAAATAGCAAAAGATGCTCTCTTTACCATTCCTTATGCCTCGCTGGGTTTTGGTAATTCATTTCTTACTAACGCAGCAGAAATCTCCAATACTGGAGTGGAACTTTCCCTGCAATGGAATAAAAAGATAAATACTAAGCTAAATTACACCATCAGGGGAAATATTACCTACAACAAGAATATCGTTAAGAATGTAGGTATTGGCAGAGCCCTGAATTTTGGAAGTCTGAATAATGGTTCCAGCGCCACACAAACATTGGTAGGTCAGCCGATTGGCTCCTTCTGGGTATATCGTACAGACGGGATTTTTCAAAATACCGGCGAAATAAATGCGTATCCGCATGTGATAGGTGCTGTTCCGGGTGATTTTAAAATTGTTGATAAAAATAATGATGGCATCATTGATAATTTTGACCGGGAGCATGTCGGCTCTTATCAGCCGAAAATATATTATGGTCTCAGCGGCACGGTTAACTGGAAACAATTTGATTTTAGCATGGATATTGTTGGAGTTGCTGGTAACAAAGTTTATAACGGGAAAAAGGGAATCCGGTTCGGGAGTAATTATAATATAGAATACGAGGTTGCAAACAACCGTTGGATACCCGGAAGTAATAATAATACAGACCCGGGTGCCAGCAACGTTACCCCTTATCCCACCGATTATTTCATTGAATCGGGTTCTTTTGTCCGGATTAATAATATTACGGCGGGATATAATTTTTCGGTGACTAAATTGTGGAAGCGAATTGAAAAAATGAGAATATTTGCCAGTACACAAAATCCTTATATTCTTACCAAATACACAGGTTTTACTCCTGAGTTCCCCGGAAATCAAAATGAAGCAGGTATAGAATTAAATATTTATCCTATACTCGCCTCTTATTTAATAGGTGTCAACGTTCAATTTCAATAATTGTCAATTTATGAAATACACCGCCACTAAAATATTGCTGTCTTTTTCCCTGCTGTTACTGTTTACTGTTATTTCATGCGGCAAAAAATTTCTGAATGAACCTCCCCGCGGAGCAACGATCAATGATTTATTAAACAATCCGCAGAATGGTGCACAACGCATTATCGGGGCGGTGTATAACCGGCTGTACGATTGGGAAACACATTCCTTTTCCTGGATAGGTATTTCCAGTATCACTTCAGATGATGCTGATAAGGGAAGTTCAGCAGGAGATGGTGGTGGCGATAAAATAGAACTGGCTGGCTGGCTGATATCACCTACCAATATTTCTTTTAATGAATTGTGGGAAGGAAATTTTGAAGGCATCGGCAGGGCATGTTATGCCATTAAATTTATAAATGAAATGAGTTTGCCGCCGGGAGATAAAGATCGCAATATTGGCGAAGCCAAATTTTTAAGAGCTTATTTTTACTGGAACCTTGTAAGAGTATATGGCGGTATTCCTAAAATTGATAAAGTACTTACCTCGCAGGCAGATATTGAAACAGCCAGTGTCCGTGCATCGGCAGCCGAAATTTATGCATTTATTGAAAGTGATCTTATGGAAGCCGCCGCCAAGCTTCCTTCTGTAATTCCTGTAACAGAAAGAGGCCGGGTATCAAAAGCAGCAGCGCAGGCTTTACTGGCCAAAGTATATTTATATCAAAGCAAATGGGGACAGGCAAAAACCATGTGCGATGTAATAATTGGATCTAATCAGTTTTCTTTATTGAGCGATTATGCAATGATATGGCGGGAGGCAGGTGAATTTTCTCCGGAGTCTATCTGGGAAGTGAATGCCATTGCTGATAACCCCCCTAAAGGAATACAACAATATACAGAGGTACAGGGAATGAGAGGTTCGGGTGCCGGCGATTTTGGCTGGGGATTTAATGTGCCTTCACAAAACTTAGTAAATGCCTATGAACCGGGTGATCTGCGAAAAGCAGCAACTATTCTGGTTTCGGGGTCTGTATTGTGGGATGGGTTTGTCACCAGCAATACATTACCCAATCCTTATTATAATTACAAGGCTTATGTAAGCCGAACGGCTGAATCTTATTTTGACAGGGGACAATCCAATAAAAATCTTAGGGTTTGCCGCTATGGTGAAATATTACTCATAAAAGCGGAAGTGGAAAATGAATTAAATGATACTACGGCATCGAAACTCGCCTTGAACCAACTCAGGCAAAGAGCAGGATTAGGACCCGTTAATGCCACCAGCCAGGCAAGTATGAGAGATAAAGTGTATAAAGAAAGAAGAGTAGAAATGGCATTTGAGCATGACCGTATGTTTGATTTAAGAAGAACAGGAAGAGCGGCAACCGTTTTACAGGCGTTGGGCAAACCGTATGTTTCACCAAAACATAATTTGTTTCCCATACCACAGCGGCAGATTGATCTTAGTGGTAATAAAATAGTACAAAACCCCGGTTATTAATGAGAAAGAAAATAATTTTTTAACGCAGATGAAAATAAATGTAATTACATATATAAGAGGAGGGTCTACCTGAAATATACCAGTTGTCAGCCTTTGTCATCCTGAGCTTGTCGAAGGATTATCGAAATATTGACAATCAAATTGATAGTCTTTGATATTCCTTTGACAACCTATAATCATTTCTATATTTTTCAAAAATTATAAATCAAATAAGATGAAAAAAAGAACAATTAAACCAATTTTTCAAATCCTTGCACTGGGAGGGATTTTTTCCGTACTTGTTGCCGGCAATTGTAACAAAAACAAGGATGTTCCGCTACCACCTATCGGCGGGTATAATAATTCCAATGAAGTAGGTGCAGCCAACCTCAAAGCTTACTGGGCTCTTGATGGAAATGGAACTGAAAGTAAATCAGGTACCAATCCTACTTCCAGTGTTGGTGTTACTTATGCAAATGGTGGTATAAAAGGTCAGGCGGCAACCTTTGCAAATGGTTATATCTATTATGCAAGTGCTGTAGGCGGTGCATTAGCATCTAATCAGCCTTTTTCCATAAGTGTATGGATACAGGCAACGAATAATTTTATCAATGGTGGTAATCCTCCGGCCAATAACCATCCTTACCAGTATTTTACATTGGCCAGGCCAGCCCAATTCTGGGGTAATGTCAATCTGTTGCATGAGGCAGGGGCCTATGGAGTTGCTTCGGATACCATGTTTTTTAAATCTCTTTACAGTAATGCTGGTGGATTGCAGGATGCAGTCAATAATTATGGGATAGCTGGTACAGAATATAAAGTGGTGAAAAAAGCAGGTACAGGGCAGTGGGTACATGTGGTAACTACTTATAACCCAGCGGGTGGAACAGGTGCCCAGAGTATTTTCAGAATCTATGCAGACAGTGCATTAGTGAGCAACATCAATTTTGAGAACAGGGGCACTAATTCATTTGCTTATACTCCTCATGAAGTGATCATTGGCGGCTGGTATAATAATATACCTGGAAAAGTACTTACGGCGGATACATGGACAACTCCATTTACTGGTAAACTTGATGAAATCAGGGTTTATAATAAACTCTTAACAGCAGCAGAGATAATTGCTTTATATCAATTAGGAAAAGCAGGCAGATAATTCCTCAATTATTTTAGAACGGGGCTGGTAAAACAGCCCCGTTTTTTCGCTTTTAATACACGATGTGTGTTTTTGCTTCTTTTAAATTTTTTACGAATAAATTAGTGAGTTGTATGTTCAATTCTTCAGATGTGGTGAGAAAGATTTATTCTTTAACAATCGTTCTGGTAGTGGGTCTTGCCTGCAAAAAAAAAGATGCAGATCCTCCTGTGCCAGACCCGCTGCAATTAGCAAAAGTTGAGATAGATAATAAACCATCCGCTGCAGTTTATTATGATGTAAAGATTAATCCTGTTTTGAAACTGGCATTTAATAATGCCGTGGACAGGCAGACCGTTGCAGCAAATGTTTCTTTAAATGAAAACGGTGTAACTGCTGTGCCCGTCAATTATTCCTATGAAAAAAATGATAGTGTTATAGTTATTGTACCAGTGTCGCCACTAAAATATTTAACCCGGTATTTTCTCCGGGCTTCTCCTGACCTGCAATCAATAAAAAAAGGTGCTGTTGGCAACACACTCAATACAGAATTTATAACATCCATAGATTCTGCTGATAAATTTCCAATTATTACCGATAACCAGTTGCTGGATACCGTGCAACGAAGAACGTTCCGTTTCTTCTGGGAGTTTGGACATCCCGTAAGTGGTATGGCGAGAGAACGAAATTCATCCGGCGATTTGGTTACTACCGGGGGTACTGGCTTTGGCATCATGTCAATCGTAGCCGCAGCAAATAGAAATTTTATAACAAGAACCGAAGGCCGTGACCGCATTTTAAAAATCACCAACTTCTTATTAAACAATTGTACCCGTTACCATGGTGCCTTTGCTCATTGGGTAAACGGAGCCAGTGGTGCTACCATCCCGTTCAGCAATAATGATAATGGCGCCGACCTTGTAGAAACTTCTTACTTAATAAACGGATTACTAACGGCCCGTCAATATTTCAACGGTGCTGATGCTATTGAAACGGAACTCCGTACAAAGATCAATACTATCTGGAATGGGGTGGAATGGAACTGGTTCCGGCAAAACAATCAGAATGTTTTGTACTGGCACTGGAGCCCCACTTTAAACTGGATTATCAATCAACAGATCAGGGGTTGGAACGAAGGACTGATCGTTTATCTGCTGGCTTCATCTTCGCTTACAGATTCAATACCTAAAGTAGTGTATGATAATGGCTGGGCCGGCAATGGAAGCATCCGCAACAATAATACTTACTATGGCTATCAATTGCCATTGGGACCCTCCAATGGTGGTCCCTTATTTTTTGCGCATTATAGTTTTATGGGTGTAAA
This sequence comes from Chitinophagaceae bacterium, assembly GCA_043780275.1. Lineage (GTDB taxonomy): Bacteria > Bacteroidota > Bacteroidia > Chitinophagales > Chitinophagaceae > MGR-bin208. Next base: position 6,394 of record JAYWCV010000044.1, on the reverse strand, counting down.
TCCCAATGGACTGAGTGATGCGTATGCTAATTACCAGGTGCAAACAAAAAACCATACACTTATCAACTACGAATATTGCAAAGCTAATCCCCGGAAATATTTTGGTTACAGTGATGCCTGCTGGGGCTTAACAGCCAGCGATACTTACGATGGCTATACGGCACATGAGCCTAATAATGACCGCAGCGTAATCTCTCCCACGGCTGCATTATCATCTTTTCCCTACACACCCACAGAAAGTATGAGAGCCTTGAAATTTTTCTATTATAAACTGGGCGATAAATTGTGGGGACAATATGGTTTTGTGGATGCATTTAGTTTGCACCGGCTCTGGTTTGCCAATTCTTTCCTCGCTATTGACCAGGGGCCTATCATTGTAATGATAGAAAATCACCGGAGTGGCTTATTATGGAATCTATTTACCAGTTGCCCTGAAGTAAAGAATGGCATGCGCAGACTGGGATTTACAGCACCGTATTTATGATATAATTCATAAAAGCAGATGAGATATTTTTTTTTACTGTTCATATTATTTATCAACTCATGTAAAACGCAACAATTACAGGGGCAGGTTTCGTTTATATTAAGCGGAGAGGATCAAAAAATTTTTGATGAAGTGCAGCAGCACACATTCCAGTATTTCTGGAAAGGAGCCGATTCCATCAGCGGTATGGCCCGTGAAAGGATTCACCTCGATGGAAATTATCCGCAAAGGGACAGCGAGGTAATTACTTCAGGAGGCAGTGGTTTTGGTGTGATGGCTATACTGGCGGGTATTGAAAGAAACTTTATTACCCGCCAAGAAGGATTGGAACGGTTACAGAAAATCATCCATTTTTTAGAAACAGCAGATCGTTTTCATGGTGCCTGGCCGCATTGGTGGTATGATGGCAAGGGAAAAGTAAAGCCCTTCGGGAAAAAAGATAATGGTGGCGACCTGGTGGAAACTTCTTATATGATACAAGGGCTGCTTTGTGTGAGGCAGTATTTTAAAAATGGCAATGAGAAAGAGATGAAATTAGCAGCAAGAGCTGATCAGCTCTGGAAGGAAGTAGAATTTGATTGGTACCGGAACGGAAAAAATGTATTGTACTGGCATTGGAGTCCTGAATACGGATGGAAGATGAATTTTCCTGTACAAGGCTATAACGAGTGTTTAATTATGTATGTACTCGCAGCTTCTTCACCATCACACGGTGTTCCGGCAGAAGTTTATCATGAAGGCTGGGCGCAGATGGGAAAAATAAAATCAACAACAGAAAAATTCGGGTATCAGCTGCATTTAAAACACCAGGGTAATCCACCAAACGGAGGTCCGTTGTTTTGGGCACATTATTCTTACCTGGGCTTGGATCCCCGTGGCCTGAAAGATCAGTATGCAGATTATTTCCAGGAAAATAAAAACCAGGCTCTTATTAATTACCAGTGGTGTGTAACCAATCCAAAAAGATTTAAAGGATACGGAACAGAAAGCTGGGGTTTGACATCCAGTTATTCCATTACGGGATATAGTGGTCATGCCCCCTCCTTAGAAGAAGACCTTGGTGTAATTGCTCCCACAGCGGCCTTGTCTTCTTTCCCTTACACTCCGGAACAATCACTGGCGGCCATGAGGCACTGGTATAAAAATAAAAAAGATAAAATCTGGGGCGACTATGGTTTTTATGATGCTTTCAGTGAAACCGGTAATTGGTATTTGCCGCATTATCTCGCCATTGACCAGGGTCCTATCGTTGTTATGATGGAGAATTACCGCAGCGGACTGCTGTGGAGATTATTTATGGATTGCCCGGAGATAAAGGACGGGTTGAAAAAACTGGGCTTTACTTCACCTTATTATAAAAAATAAAATCGTATGTATAAAAAGATTTTACTGCTGCTTGCTGTTTTCATTTATTCATCAGTTGCTTTTTCACAAGGTTCTTCTGATGCAAAAACGGATAATTCCCGGATGAAATCATTCATTGATGCATTAATGAAGAAGATGACATTGGATGAAAAACTGGGGCAATTGAATTTACTTACACCAGGCGGTGGCATTGCTACCGGGGCAGTGGTGAGTACTGATGTAGAAATAAAAATTTCAAAAGGGCAGGTGGGGGGATTGTTTGGTATAATTGGCGAAGCAAAAATCCGGCAGGCGCAGGAGATAGCTGTTACCCGTACCCGGTTAAAAATTCCTTTGTTGTTTGGATCTGATGTGATTCATGGATATAAAACCACCTTCCCCATTCCTTTGGCATTATCCTGTAGTTGGGATATCCCCATGATAGAACGAAGTGCCAGAATTGCTGCGACAGAAGCAACAGCAGATGGATTATGCTGGGCATTTTCACCCATGGTGGATATTGCCCGTGATCCCCGCTGGGGAAGGATTGCAGAGGGTGCCGGTGAAGATCCTTATTTGGGTTCGCAGGTAGCCCGGGCGATGGTAAAAGGTTACCAGGGAAATGATCTGTCAAAAAATAATACATTGATGGCCTGCGTAAAACATTTTGCTTTATACGGCGCAGCAGATGGTGGCAGGGATTATAATACAGTTGATATGAGCCGGGTAAAAATGTATAATGAGTACCTGTCCCCTTATAAAGCAGCGGTGGATGCCGGAGTGGGAACTGTGATGACTTCTTTTAATACCATTGATAATATTCCGGCAACAGGTAATAAATGGTTGCTTACTGATCTGTTGCGTAAGCAGTGGGGTTTTAAAGGAATGATTGTTTCCGACTACACCTCCGTTAATGAAATGATAGATCATGGTATGGGTGATTTGCAGGAGGTCTCCGCACTGGCATTAAATGCCGGACTTGATATGGATATGGTGGGAGAAGGTTATCTGACAACGTTGAAAAAATCATTACAGGAAAAGAAAGTAACGCAGCAGCAAATTGATGAAGCCTGCAGGCGGATACTGGAAGCAAAATACAAATTGGGTCTCTTTGAAGATCCTTATCGTTACTGCAACAGCGAAAGAACAGCAAAAGAAGTTTTATCTCCTGAAAAAAGAATGGCTGCCCGTGAGTTTGCAGAGCATTCGTTTGTATTACTAAAAAACAATTCCCTCCAGGGAGGGGCTGGGGTGGGTACGCTTCCTTTAAAAAAATCAGGAACCATTGCATTGATAGGACCATTGGCAAACGATAAAAGCAATATGCTGGGTACCTGGGCAGTGTCAGGAAATTCAGATCTGTCAATACCTGTATTGGACGGGTTTAAAAATATGGGGGGAACAAATATTATTGTGCGGTATGCAAAAGGAGCTAACATTTCTGATGATAGCCTCTTTGCCAAAAAAATAAATGTTTTTGGAACAAGGATAGACATTGATAAAAGATCATCGCAGGAGATGATAGAGGAAGCTGTAAATATTGCCAATAAATCAGACGTTATAGTAGCCGTGGTTGGCGAAGCATCCGAAATGAGTGGTGAATCATCCAGCCGTTCTGACCTTACAATCCCTTTGAGTCAGCAACACCTGCTGAAGGAATTAAAGAAAACAGGAAAACCTTTAGTGTTAGTAATAATGTCCGGAAGACCGTTGGTGCTAAACTGGGAAAATGAAAATGCAGATGCTATTTTATTTACCTGGCATGCAGGGCAGGAGGCAGGCAATGCAATTGCCAATGTATTGTTTGGTAATTATAATCCATCCGGAAAACTGACAACCAGTTTTCCAAGAAATGTGGGACAGATTCCTATTTATTATAACTATTTAAATACGGGAAGACCCAATGCAGGTGATGAGTTTCAGAAATTCCGCAGTAATTACTTAGATGTACCAAACAGTCCGCTATTCGCTTTTGGTTTTGGTTTGAGTTACTCATCCTTTGTGTATAGTGAGGGGAAGCTGAGCAGTAATAAAATGAATGCGAATGGGAAAATTATAGTTACTATTAACATTGCCAATGCCGGGAAGTATGAAGGAGAAGAAGTGGTGCAATTATATATTCATGATAAAGTTGGTAGTATAGCAAGACCGGTAAAAGAATTAAAAGGTTTTCAGAAAATAAATTTAAAAGCCGGCGAAACAAAATCAGTCAGGTTTATAATAACAGCGGGGGACTTAAAATTTTATAACAGTAATTTAAAATTTGTTGCCGAACCCGGTTCTTTTGAACTGATGATCGGAGCTTCTTCTGCCGATATAAAATTCAAAGAGAATTTCGAATTGCTAAAATGATAAATGAGAATATTTGTAGCAGGTTAAACATTTAATTTTTCTCATCGATCACCCGGCCCAGCCTTCCCTGTCGAGGCTGCGATACTGAATGGCTTCGGCAAGATGTTCATTTTTTATTTCATCACTCGAATCCAGATCTGCAATGGTACGGGCTACTTTTAAAATACGGTCATAGGCTCTGGCCGAAAGATTGAGTTTTTCCATGGCTCTTTTCAACAAATTTTGCCCTACCTGATTAATAACACAAATTTCTTTCAGTATCCGGCTGTTTATTTGTGCATTGCAATAAATTCCGGGATTGTCTTTATATCTTTCTTCCTGAATGTTTCTTGCATGAATTACACGTTCTCTTATTTTTTCAGATGATTCAGATTCCTTTGTAGAAGAAAGTTCACTGAATGGAACAGGCGTTACTTCTACATGCAGATCGATGCGATCGAGCAACGGTCCGGAAATTTTATTCAGGTATTTTTGAACCGAACCCGGCGGACAGGTACATTCCCGTTCAGGATGATTATAGTAACCGCAAGGGCATGGATTCATAGCAGCTATCAGCATAAAACTGGATGGGAAATCCAACGCTACTCTTGCCCTTGAAATGGTGACCTTTCTTTCTTCCATGGGTTGACGCATAACCTCCAGAACTGCCCGTTTGAATTCCGGTAATTCATCCAGAAATAAAACACCATTATGTGCCAACGAAATTTCGCCGGGTTGCGGAATGCTGCCTCCACCAACCAAAGCAACGTCTGAAATAGTATGATGCGGTGAACGAAAAGGACGTTTGGAAATGAGTGTTGCATTCTCCGGAAGTTTGCCTGCTACTGAATGAATCTTGGTTGTTTCCAACGCTTCGAGTAAAGATAATGGAGGCAAAATTGTCGGTAACCTTTTAGCCAGCATAGATTTGCCGGCACCCGGTGCGCCGATTAATATAGCATTATGTCCGCCGGCTGCTGCAATTTCCAAAGCCCGTTTAATGTTTTCCTGGCCTTTTACTTCACTGAAATCCACATCAAAGTCGCTTTGAGAATGACTAAACTCCTCACGGGCATTTACAATAACCGGTTCTAAGCTGGATTCATTGTTTTCAAAAAAATCAATAATATCTTTTATGTGATTAACTCCATACACATTTAGATTATTAACTATGGCCGCTTCTTTTGCATTTGCTTTTGGAACAATCAATCCTTTAAATCCATCCTTTCTTGCCTGAATAGCAATGGGTAAAGCACCTTTGATGGGCCTTATTTCTCCATCCAGGCTTAGCTCTCCCATAATCACATAATTATTTAGGGCCTCCAAATTTTCGATTTGTTCAGTGGCTCCTAATAAACCAATAGCAATCGGGAGGTCGAAAGCTGTACCGCTTTTTTTAATATCGGCGGGTGCCAAATTTACAACCACTCTTGTTCGTGGCATGGTGAAACCATTTGTTTTGATGGTGCTTTCAACCCGTTGCATGCTTTCTTTTACGGCATTATCCGGAAGTCCGACAATAGCATATTCCTTACCGGTTTCCATCCAGTTTACTTCAATCGTAATTAGAATAGCATCCACACCATAAACCGCACAACCAAACGTTTTTACCAACATACTTGTTGTATTTCCTTTTGAAGATAGAGAATATATTTCCTGCTTTATAATAAGTGGTTGTAAAAATGCAATGACAGATTTTAATGGAATTAAAGTTTGTCGAGCATTTCAACTACATTTTCTTTTCGGAGAATGATATAACCCAAGCGGTCATTGCTAATGCCTTCTTTCAGTTGATAGCTAAATTCAAGTTTGTCGTTTTCAAAAGTTGTTTCAAAAAAACGGAAAGATATATTTGGGTAAGAGGTAAGCTCTTCACTGATTTCGTATAGGTGTGTACTGAGAATAAAAAGTGAGTTTTTGAGTTTAATCAACCCTTTAATTACCGTGGTAGAACATTTCATGGCATCCTGCACATTGGTTCCTTTAAAAAGTTCATCAATCAGGACCAGCCATTTTTTTCCGGTATTAATTTTTTCGATGGTGGTTTTTATCCGTTGTACTTCATTGTAAAAATAACTTTCTCCTTTAGATATATTGTCTACCACATTGATATTGGTAAGCAGGCCATCAAAAAAAGTCAGTTGCATTTTTTGGGCAGGAACACCCATTCCAATATGCGCAAGGAATACAGCCGATCCAACTGATTTGATCAAGGTGCTTTTTCCTGCCATATTA
>JAYWCV010000043.1:0-17489 GCA_043780275.1 Chitinophagaceae bacterium | reverse complement strand
TTATTTGTGGTGCGAACAATTAAATGATGAACGAGTGTTGATGAGTGGAGAATCTGTCTTTTTCATGAAAGGAGAAATTGAAATTGGCAACGGACAATAAGCAATGTGCAACTGGCAAAATCAATTTGAAATTAATAATTCAGAACTTGTAATATTCTTTCATCCTTGTCATTAATAAATCTTTTTTTCTTCTCGATACTTCCACTTCTCTCCCGTTAGAAAGAATAACACTGCCTCCTTCACCCCGGATGTATTCTTTTACATGTTCCAGGTTTACCATAAATGATTTATGAATGCGTACAAAATTGCAATCCTCAAGTAAATCTTCATATTCATGGATAGGTTTAGAAGCGCAGATGGAAGCCCGGTTGGTAAAATAAAAATTGGTATAGTTGCTGCTGGCTTCGCAATAAACAATATCGTGTATTTCCACCACCTGGAAACCTTTGAGTGAGGGAATGCATAATTTCATTTTTTTCGAACTTGCCTTGTGTTGAATATTATGCAGGAAGGTTTCAATATGCTGGCCACCGGTTTTTTCTTCAATTCTTTTTACTACACGTTTCACCGCTTCCACCAGCAGGTCGTCATCAACAGGTTTCAGTAAATAATCAACAGCGCTAAAATGAAAAGCCTGTGTCATATAATTATTATACGCTGTAACAAAGATGATCTCAAAATTAATTTCTGGCATTTCCGTGAGCAGTTCAAACCCGTTTTTTTCCGGCATGGCAATATCCAGAAAGATCAGATGCGGCTTTAACTGCTCTATTTTTTCCTTAGCTTCTAAAGCACTGCTACAGCAACTGATTACCTCCACATCTGCACAATTCATCTGCAATAATTTTTGCAATGAAGTCAATCCTCTTGGCTCGTCATCTACCAGTATGGTTTTAATGTAGTTCATTCTTCTGTTATGTAAAGTGGTAATCGTAAAGAAACCAATGTGCCTGTTTCTTCATAACCTGGCAAACGGCATTTATCTTCTATGGTAACACTGCATTGTTGTTTATATTTTTTGTTAAGTAAATGTAAGCGGTTTTTTATATTTGATATGCCTACAGAGTGGTGAGTATGCTCCGCATCTTTTTTATTAAGTAAAGATTGTTCAATACCTATTCCATTATCATCAATAAAACAAACCAGATGGTTGCCCTGTTTTTTGAAATAAATACTGATATGGATATTTGTCCGGATGCCGGAAACTCCATGCCAGATTGCATTTTCAATAAATGGTTGTATCAGCATAGGTGGCAATAATATTTCATCAGGATCCAATTCTTCTTCCGCTACGATACCACAAGTAAAATTATTATTACGTATCTGCTCCATTTCAATATAACGATGCAGGTAATCCAGTGTATTACGCAAAGAAACAAATGTATTAGACGACTGATCAAGTGTTACCCGTATCAATTGAGCAAACTTGCTGAGAAAATGGGAGGCTTCTATATTTTTATTGTTCAGGATCATTTCCCGGATGCTATTAAGGCTGTTGAAAACAAAATGCGGATTCATTTGTGCATGCAATGCCTTCATTTCTGTTTGCGATAGTTGTTTATCAATATTGGCCTTTTGTCTTATTTGATTAATGCGGTAACGGTATAATAAATATATGAACCCAACCAGCAATAAACTGCAGCAGATTAAAAACCATTCTGTCTTCCAGATTGGAGGTTTTATGATTATAGTAAAAATTTTCATTTCCTCTTCTCCAGATTTGCTGATAGTTTTAATTTGTACCAGGTGTTTTCCTGGTTGAAGTTCATTTAGGTTAATACTTCGCTGATTGGCAAGTGCAGTCCATGATTCTGCATTATTCAGCCTGTATTCAAACCTGTTACTTTTTGATAATTCAAACTCGATTATATTAAAATGCAGTGAAAGATTGTTTTCGTTATATTTCAATTTTACTAGATCTCCCGGATAATAAAAAAATTTATTATTATTGACAACGAGTTCCTGTATAAGTAGTTTGCTGTTATTTACTTTGGTTGCTTGAGGCTGAAGTGGAAATTCAACCAGCCAATCCATGCAGAACATATAGAATTTCTCTCTTGCTGAATCATAATACACTCTTCTGCTGCTGGGACGTTCATCAGGCAGCCCGTCATAGTAGTCATACACAAAGCTTTTTTTCGTTTGGGTATTAAAACGGGTAAGGTGATTGAAGCTTCCAATCCATAATATATTCTGAATAACAGGGCTTAGACATGCGATTACAATAGAGGGTAAGCCATCATTCATCGTATAAGCAATAAATTTTTTTTCCTTTATCCGGTATTCCAACAAACCATTTTCAGTGTTATGTAACCATAAAGAACCATTCGCATCAGCGCTAAGGGTTAGAATATCATCATTAAACTTATTGACACCACCATATACGGTAATCAATGTATCAAATAAATGTTTTTTATTATTCCATCTTGTCAGGCCATGTCCTCCGATCCAAACATCACCAAACGAATCATAAACTACACTTTTAACATTATCAAAAGGAAGGACAGGCTGTGTTTTGGATGTAAAAAATGTAAAGCTTCGGCTGGCAATATGATACCTGCCAACCACACCTGAAAGCAAATAACAAAACCAGGCATAACCATCTGCTCTCAGGGGAGCCAAAATGACCTGCCCTCCTAAATAGCCCTGGTATTTTTTTTCATCCAGCACTTTACCATAATGATGTGTTTTTGTATCAAACCATAAAATCCCGTTATTGGTTCCCAGCCACAATGTATCGGGATGAAACATCTGTATTGTGCTAATTTCATTCCACTTATTGTCACGACCATAGAACTCAAAACGTTTTTCAATTTTCATGCTGGCAGTATCCACCATCACAAGCCCGTTGAACCGCGAATACCGGCACAGGTATAATTTGTCATTATGCCGGTAAGCATTCTGAAAGCCGGGATCGGAATAATCAGGAGATTGTATAGAATAATGATATTTTTTAATAAATGAAGCAGCTTGTTTCTGACGTAGGAGACCTCTTGTTGTGCCCACCCACAGTCTTTTGTCTTTGTCAAGGAAAAGGGAATTAATCTTGTATTCAGCCAGGTACTTTCGAGGTTCACAAACAATTTTTCCTGTTGTTCTGTTTATGTGAAATAAATAAAATCCGGCCTGCCAGGATGTTATTGCAAAACTGCTGTCACTCAGCATCTCTAACCTGCTATTCCAGATCAATTCTGTCTTTGTACGAAAAGGAAGAGGTGAACTAACCATTTTTTTCTGCGTATGATTATAATAAAATATACTGTCTTTGTTATAAAGCGTAAAAATAAATTCGTTCTTGTTCAGTTGAAATTTGTTGATCCAATAATGATTGTCCGGCGTAACAGGGCGTTGAAAGATTTTCCATTTATTTTCTGACGTGTCAATTTCCCTGAATTTTTTTTTTTGTATATTATAAAGGGCTATGCTGTTTTCGTTCACATAAACAATACATTCTTCGTCGTTGAGAGGAAAAATATCCCGACCGTAAAGAATCCTTTTTTTACCGGCATCTTCCGGTTTGTGAGCATCATGCCTGAAAATTATTTCACTTTTCCTGTTAAAAACATAGAAGCCAGTTGCCGTGGTAAGAGCAAATGAATGGATGGACAATTGAACAGAACTCCATCCACTGTTGCGGTAAGTGCTGAAAGCTGTACTGTCGGGAATAAAATAATTCTGCAGGGAAAAATCTTTGGTATCGAGTAATTGAAAACCGCTGTGGCTGATAATACCAAGATGCCCCGGTCCAAATGTTAGAAGTTTCGTGATCTTACCCGATGTGAGAGGAAGTTTTTTCGATCCCTGGTAATATTTTTTAAAAGAGTTTCCATCAAACTGGTTCAATCCATTTGTGGTGCCGATCCACAAAAAACCCAGGCCATCCTGTTGTAGGCTTGTCACATAATTTTCACTCAACCCTTCTTTAACAGTATAGCGTATAAATGTAGAATCCTCATACTGTGCTGCACTAAAATGTGTAAACAGTATTATAAAAGAAAAAAAGTGGATGATCTTTTTATTAAAGATATTCGACGACATATATTTATATAGCTTGTATAAATTAAAGGTACAGTCATATTTAATAAAAACATTCTATGTTAAACTGTTTGATGCTATCTTATTTTTATACTGTGTTTACATGAATTCTAATAATAACTCAGCACTTTAGCTTAAATGCCAACCGGTAATTTTTAAAAACCCTCTATACCGGAAAAACAATGAAAGCCACCTTTAGTGAAAACTTGCTTTCATTAACTAGTATAAATTTTTACTTTCAATATTGTAAACTATTATTTTAAAAGAGTAGCTACTTGTACTCTTCTTCAATTAGTACTTAACCACTTCAATACCGGCACCATTGGAAGCTTCATATCGTTGTTTGTAAGGATCAAATGTCTGTGCCGGTTCATTTCATTTTCAGAAAGTTAGCATTATTCAGGGATTGCCGAAAACCTGTAAAACAGAGTAGGCAGAATCATTAAATTTTAAAAAAATGAAAAAATCAATTTTTTATTCAATCATTTGTACAGGTATCGTATTCTTCATGTCAACAATCTGTTTCAGTCAGGGAAAAGCAGATACCACGAAAGTTAAGAGTGATAAAGCCCTGACCGCAACCCAGGTGAAAGCAAAGTTTGATGAGCTCAAGGCATCCAAAAATGAAAACGCAACTAAAAAGATGAGCCAGTCAATGGAGGGAAAAGGATTTAAAGCAGAAAATGGCTATTTCGGCAATGAATCTACAATAGAAAAAGAAGGTGTAACACTCACTAATACTATCTACATACAAGATTATAAAAAGGGAACTACTACAGGAGCTCTGGGGATTATTAGTATTTCTGATGGCAAAAATGTGGAAACTTACACATTTTCGTTAGAGAAAACGGGGAATAATTTAAATGATGTTACAGAACATTTTGTAAACGAGAAACTTGAAATTGTAAAAGCCAACAGTTGGTATTCCTGCCTTTACAAAGCCCTGCAGGCAAGATGTGGCGTTACCGCGGGCCTTAAGTTACTTAATTCATGCTGGACAGCCTATGCCAGTGCAAGCTGGTCTTCATTTTTGAATTGTATTAAAGGGGCTTGGTGTGGAGTAACATCATTAGCGTGTTGTACTTGCGATTGCAGTTGGTGGTGCAAATATGCAGCAGGCTGCTGTGACAGGTAAGATATGAAACTTATCAAATTAATTGAATATTCATAAGCCAATTCTTTATTCTGCCGGTTTCGTTTTAAACGAAACCGGCAGAATTTATACAGAGTTTTATAAAATGACAAAGTGGATGTCTGAAATAATATCAATCCAAAAACCGTTCTCTTAAATCTGGCGTCGGTATCCAGCACTCTTCTTTTTTCCCAAACCATTTATACCTGTTTTTGCTTATCCAGTTATAAATAGCATTTCTTAAAAAAGAGGGAATGATGATTAGTACATACATTAATTTCCATCCACCATCTAAATATTTGCAAATTCTTAAAGCAGCCGTTGATTGCAAAAATGCTTTTCCATCTTCAATAAAGATAACCGAAGTCAGCATTTCGGGATTAATAGAATAGTTTGGTAAAATTGATTTTGCTGTTTCGCTTTGTAAAGTAGTGAATTTCAGTTTTGCTTTTTTATCTCTTTTAATAATAAACTGTACCCAGAAATTGCAGAAATTACAAACCCCGTCAAATAATATTAATGGTTGCGCCATTTACTAAAATTAAAAACCCATTTTAAATTAAGTCAACTATTTAAGGTTGTGAAACACTTTCTGTACATCTTCATCCTGTTCCAACTTGTCTATAAGTTTAAAAATATCTTCTGCCTGTTCTTCAGATAATTCTACTGTTGTTGAAGGAATCCATTCCAACTCTGAACTTATCGGCTCGATACCTTTTTCTTCTAATGCTTTTTGCATATTTCCAAAATCATTAAAAGCACATCTCACAACCAGAATCTCATTTCCATTTTCATCGGTACTTTCTCCCAACTCCTCCAAACCGGCATCAATCAATTCCAGTTCCAGATCATCTATTGACAGACCTTCCGGTTTTAATTTAAATACACCCAGTTTATTAAACTGAAAACTAACACTGCCACTATTGCCTAAAGTTCCATGTCCTTTATTGAAAATAGATTTTACGTTAGCAACAGTTCTTACATGATTGTCAGTGGCTGTTTCTACTAATACGGCCACTCCATGCGGTGCATATCCTTCGTATAAAATCTCGTCATAGTTAATCAATTCCTTACCCATGGCTCTTTTAATAGCCGCTTCTACCCGATCCTTGGGCATCCCTACACTACGTGCATTCTGAAAACAACGTCTAAGTGCTGCATTTGTTCCCGGATCGGAACCACCAACTTTAACGGCTATTACGATTTCCTTACCTATACGGGTAAAGTTTTTTGCCATCTTATCCCAACGTGCAAACATGGATGATTTACGTACTTCAAATATTCTTCCCATTATTTATAATTATGTCAACAAGTTTTAAAAATCTGTACCGGGTTGCAAAAATAAGGAGTTGAAAACAAAAAAACCGTTCCAAATATTTGGAACGGTTTAATTAAAACAACATTATCATTAATGCTTCTCAAAATCAGAAGCATGAGGTAAAATTTCACCCGGTGCTCTTAATTTACTGTGATGGCGACTATATAAAAAATAGACCACCAGTCCAACAGCCATCCAGCCAAATGCAACCTTTAATGTTTGTGCATCAAGGGCTACAATCATGCCTGCACAAATTAGTATCCCCAAAGTTGAAACAATTGGAACCAATGGGGCTCTGAACGGACGTTCAATATTCGGTTCTTTTACACGTAATATCCATACTCCTGCACTTACCAGTACAAAGGCAAACAATGTTCCAAAAGATGTTAAATCACCTGCTACATGACCTGGAACAAATGCTGCAAACAAACCAACAAATATAAATAGTATCCAGTTTGATTTATAAGGTGTTTTGTACTTGGGATGTAATTCACCAAATGCTTTTGGTATAAGGCCATCGTTACTCATAGTATAAAATATACGGCTTTGCCCCATCAGCATTACCAGTATAACAGATGAGAAACCTGCAAGAATGGCAACAGTTACAGCTTTCGCCAGCCAACCGTAACCAGTCATGTATTGTGAGATGGCATAAGCTACAGAAGCTTCTCTTCCTTTTTCAGGATCAACAAAATCTTTCCAGTTGGCAACACCCGTTAATACATGACCAAACAAAATGTATAAGATTGTACAAACAACCAGTGATCCGAGAATTCCGATTGGCATATCTCTCTTGGGATTTTTTGCTTCCTGTGCCGCAGTGCTCACTGCATCAAAACCAATAAAAGCAAAAAACACGATGGCAGCACCGCCAAGTACACCACCCCAACCATGTTTAAATACACCACTGTAATCTGCAATCACTTTGCCAGCCTGATCGGTAACAGGAGCTGTTCCTTCCGGAATAAGATAAGGAGTAAGATTTTCTGGATTAATAAACTGCCAGCCTATTACAATAAACAAAATAACAATCGCCACTTTAATAAATACGATTATCATATTAACTATTGCACTTTCCTGAGTTCCTTTAATTAATAATAAGGTTAGCAAAAGTAGGATGATTAATGCAGGTGCATTCATGATACCTGAATGATAAATTCCAGCAGAATCTGTGAAACTCTCTAATGGTGAATGGCTCCATTCATATGGAATCCTGCCTCCAAACAGTTTGTTTAAATATTCGCTCCACGCAATGGAAACAGTGGCTGCGCCAAGCGCATATTCCATAATTAAAGCCCATCCAATAATCCAGGCAACTAATTCACCCATGGTCGTATAGCTATATGTATAGGCACTACCTGCAATCGGAATCATAGCTGCAAATTCTGCATAACATAAACCGGCAAATGCACAGCCTACGGCCGCAATTATAAATGATATTGTAACAGCGGGTCCGGCTGCCTGACCTGCTGCTGCAGCAGTTCTTACAAAAAGGCCGGCCCCTATAATGGCACCAATGCCCAATGCTATCAGGTTGCCTGCACCAAGAGTACGTTTTAATCCTTTTTCACCTGATTCTGCATGAGCAAGTATTTGGCTTAAAGGTTTTTTAATAAATAAACTCATAATGATCTTAGTTGAAGGGTTTCGTTATTATTAAATATAAATAAGAAGCTGGAAAAATAATGATTTAAATAACACGAACTTGAAGTATTTGATGAATGTGATATGATTGGGAATAAAATATATTCAGATCAAGTAATTTATTAGATTGAATTGATCTTTTTATTGAAGTCATTCAAATATGTTAAAAAATTGATTGATGTTGTATTGATTTATTTCCCGATTTTCGATACTTCTTAAAAAACAAAACTTATGTTTTCTAAAAACAACAGACTTACATCCTTAATCATTATTTCCATGTTCTTGGGTTTTGGTGTAGGATATTTAATCCATATTAATGCCGAACCAGCATTTCTGAAAAAATTTGCTGTAAATATTAAAGTATTAACAACCATATTCCTTCGGTTGGTACAAATGATTATTGCTCCATTAGTATTTACCACTTTGGTTGTAGGTATTGCCAAATTGGGAGATTTAAAAACAGTAGGTCGTGTGGGCGGGAAAGCATTCATTTGGTTTTTTTCAGCTTCATTAATAAGCTTACTTCTTGGATTGGTTTTGGTAAATGTATTTCAACCGGGAGCTTCTATCAACCTGGATTTAGCAGATGTTGGTGCAGCATCAGAATTATTAAGCAAAACACAGGAGTTTTCTGTTCAGAAATTTGTTGAACATGTTTTTCCGAAAAGTGTGATTGAAGCCATGGCCACTAACGAGATTTTACAATTGGTAGTCTTCAGTATTTTCTTTGGCGTGGCATCTACTGCAATTGGTGATTATGCCAAGCCGGTCATCAGGGCCCTGGAAGCAACCTCGCATATTATTTTAAAAATGGTTGGTTATGTAATGGAGTTTGCTCCTTTAGGTGTATTTGGAGCAATATCTGCTGTTATTGCTGTAAAAGGACCAAGTGTATTAATCTTCTATGGTCAATACATGCTATATTTTCTGATTGGCATTTTACTTTTATGGGCCATCTTATTATTGGTTGGTTATTTAATTTTAAGAAACCGATTGCCTGCATTATTACGTCGTATTTCACAACCCATGCTCATTGCATTTAGTACAACAAGCAGTGAAGCTGTTTTCCCGAAACTTACGGAAGAGTTGGAGCGGTTTGGTTGTAAAGACAAAATTGTGGCCTTTATTTTACCACTTGGTTATTCATTTAACCTGGATGGCAGTATGATGTATATGACATTTGCAAGCGTAGCTATTGCACAGGCTTATGGAATACATCTTGATTATGGAACACAACTTACCATGTTATTGGTTTTAATGCTTACCAGCAAAGGAGTTGCCGGAGTTCCAAGAGCTTCTTTAATTGTGGTAACAGCTACACTTGCTATGTTTGGTGTACCCCCAGAAGGGATCGCTTTGATTTTGCCTATCGATCATTTCTGTGACATGTTACGGACAGCAACCAATGTACTCGGAAATTCTTTAGCAACAAGTGCTGTTAGTAAATGGGAAGGTGAGCTGGAACATGTACATCATGGTTAATGTAATTATTAGTATTGAATTTAAAAAGGTTTTTAAAATTCATTACTATATCAAAACTGGTTTCAAATAGTAATCATCAAACTGCAAAACAAGGTTAAATGTTTAAAATGATTGCTTTTTTTCCATTAACATTGCATACTCATCAACATGATACTTAAAGTTGATGATTACCTAATAATTTTTTTATGATTGATTTATTGATTGCCTCCTTTCATTGGACCAATTTATTACAACCACAATGGTATATTGACAATGGAGGACTGTGGGTTTTACTTTTTATCATATTTGCTGAAACAGGTTTATTTGCCGGATTCTTTTTCCCAGGAGACTCTCTCCTATTTGTTGCAGGAATTTTCAGTAATAAATTGGCTGCTTGGCTATACGATACACAAAACGATTTCTTAAACCTGCTGATGATTATTGTCCTCGTTATTATTGCAGGTGTATTGGGTAATATTGTTGGATATTGGTTTGGTAAAAAAAGTGGCACGGCTTTATATAAACGAAAAGATAGTTTTTTCTTCAAGCAAAAATATCTGCAACAAGCCCGTGATTTTTATGAAAAAAATGGCGGATTCACTATTGTTATTGCCCGTTTTATTCCTTTTGTAAGAACATTTGCACCTATTGTAGCCGGTATTGTACAAATGGATAAAAAAAAATTCACTTTTTATAATATTACCGGTTGTATAGCCTGGTCAGTTTCCATGCTTGCATCCGGTCATTATCTATATAAATTTTTTCTGCAAAAATTTCAATATGATCTTACACAACATTTAGAAGGCATCGTATTGTTTATTGTCCTTGTAACTACATTACCCGTTTTCATTAAAGTATATATGGGGAAAAAGAATTCATCTACTTCATTACCCGAGTAAAAGTCTGAATACATGCATCAACAAAAAACTGTTTCGGTTTTCAATATTGCCGTAATTGTAGCAGCATTAGGTTATTTCGTTGATATTTATGATTTGCTTTTATTCAGTATTATACGGGTTCCTTCATTAAGAGATCTGGGGTTGAATGATGCACAATTAGCATCGGATGGATTATTCATCATCAATTCGCAAATGATTGGTTTGTTGATTGGTGGAATACTATGGGGTGTTCTGGCTGATAAAAAAGGCCGGTTAAAAGTATTGTATGCATCAATCGTTCTTTATTCATTAGGTAATATTGCCAATGGTTTTGTTCAGACAGTTGAACAATATGCATTCATTCGTTTTGTATCAGGTATAGGATTAGCCGGTGAATTAGGTGCCGGTATTACATTAGTGAGTGAGTTACTTCCAAAAAACAAAAGAGGTATTGGCACTTCATTGGTAGCAGGTATTGGCTTGACAGGAGCAGTAGCGGCCTACTTTATGAAAGAAAATTTCCATTGGCGAACCTGTTATTTTATTGGTGGAGGGTTGGGTTTTCTATTACTTTTTTTGAGGATCGGTGTTTTAGAGTCCGTTATGTTTAAAGGTATTCAACATGCCAATGTTGTAAAAGGCAATTTTTTCATGTTTTTTACAAATAAAAAACGATTGAAAAAATATATATTAACCATTTTAATAGGATTACCTACCTGGTTCGTTATTGGAATACTGGTAAGTTTTTCAAAAGAGTTTGGTGAAAAAATGAATGTCATCGGGGTAGTTGATCCGGGTAAAGCCATCATGTTTGCATATGCTGCAATTTCTATAGGCGACATTGCCATTGGATTTATTAGCCAGGCATTAAAAAGCAGGATTAAGTCTTTGTATATTTTTTATGGAATAACAACAATTGGTATGTTCATGTTTTTCAATTTGGAGGGACAGGATGTATCCATGCTCTATATTGCTTGTGCGGTACTCGGCTTTGGTACGGGCTTTTGGGCAATTTTTGTAACCATTGCAGCCGAACAGTTTGGAACCAATATCCGGGCAACGGCAGCCACAACCGCACCCAATATGGTTCGTGGATCATTAGTCCTCATTTCCTTATTATTTACTTCCTTACAAACCAGTTTCACATATGTTCAAAGTGGATGGATAACCGGTATCATCATCATGTTGATTACCATAACTTCTGCCTATTTTAGCGAAGAAACATTTAATAAAGATTTAGATTACGTCGAAGTATAAATCAAACATTTGATTTTATGAACAGAAAGAAATTTCTACTCATCCGCTTTTCTAGTATCGGTGATATTGTACTCACAACAACGGTTATTCGTTGTTTGAAAAACCAATATCCCGAAGCAGAGATTCATTATCTCACCAAGCAAACCTTTAAGAACATCATCGCTCCTAACCCGTATGTAAATAGGGTTTTTACATTAGGTTTCTCCATGGAATTATTAATGCATGAATTACAATCAGAGAATTATGATTACATAATCGATTTACACAATAACCTCCGAAGCTGGAGAATAAAAAAACATTTAGGCGTAAAATCTTTTTCATTTTCTAAATTAAATATTGAAAAATGGATTTTCACAAATTTTAAAATAAACCTGTTACCAAAAGTACATATCGTTGACAGATATCTGAAAGCCATTGAAAAACTTGAAGTGAAGAATGATGGGGAAGGGCTAGATTATTTTCTGGATATAAAAGATCATGTTTTAACAAATGACATTCCGATGTCACATCGTGCCGGATACATCGGAATTGTGATAGGGGCGGCACATGCTACTAAAAAATTGCCCGTTGAAAAATTACGTAAACTTTGTGAACTGATCAAACATCCCATTATTTTATTAGGTGGTAAAGAAGATAAAGAAATCGGTGACATGATCGCTTCATCAGATGAACTAAAAATATATAATGCGTCAGGAAAATTCAGTATCAATGAAAGTGCAGATTTAGTTCGTAAATCAAAACTTATTATTACACACGATACCGGGTTAATGCATATAGCCGCTGCATTTAAGAAACCGATTATATCCATCTGGGGAAATACGGTACCCGATTTTGGAATGTATCCATATTTTGGAGAAAAGCATTTGAAAAAAAATGGAATGAACGCTTTTGAAATTATTGAAACTAAAAATTTGAGTTGCAGACCATGTTCAAAAATTGGACATAAAAAATGCCCCAAAACACATTTTAAATGTATGGAGCATATTTCCGAAAATCAAATTATAGAAAAAGTAACTGAATACCTTTTCACTATCGACACTACGTCAAATTTATTTAGTTAAGCAAAAATGCTTCGTTGAAACAAAATGATCACCTCAACGATTAATTAATTTCCCCAAGTTAGAATAACTACTAAGGCAATAATTACAAAGATTGCACTTAATAAAATTTCACCACGAATTTCGGAATTTTGAATTTCAGAGTTGAATTTTTTCATACACAAAAGTTTAAACGTGAATAATAAATAGTTTTTATTCTAAAAAAAAACTCAGTGTTTCAAAAGGGGTATCGGAAATCTGGAGCGGTTTTATAGGTGTGGATTGAAACTGCATGTAAATTAAGTCAAAATATCAAGATAACAAAAACATGTTAAAATTATAAGATGTATTCAAAAAATGTCTGAACTAATTTTACAACTATAAACTATTGATTATTAAATTAATATCTCAATAAATTAGTTAGTTGTAAATTTTATTCACAAATTAATTCACAAAGTTTTTTCACTTAATTCCAGCCATCGAAGTTCTTTTGTACTTAACATATCCGAAATCTCTAAAAACCGGTTTGAAAGTTTTTGTAGCTCTTCAAAATCCTGTTCCCCAGAATTCAACTGGTTAGTTATTGTCTGTTTTTCCTGTTCCCATTTTGCAATATCTTTTTCCAGTAATCCAAATTCACGTTTTTCGTTAAAATTCATTTTCGTTTTAACCTCTTCAAGCTGAACGGAGGTTTGTTCATTCAATTTTTTAGATTGCTTATTTGCTTGGGAAACGGCTGGCTTAATTTGTTCCTGCTCTTTTAACCAGATTCGGTATTGCGTAAAATTTCCGGGATAGTCACGGATTATTCCCTCTCCTTCAAAAACAAAAAGATGTTCAACCAGGCGATCCATAAAATACCGGTCGTGGCTTACAATTAATAAGCATCCCGGATAGTCATCCAAAAAATTTTCCAAGACACCCAAGGTTGGTAAATCAATATCATTGGTAGGCTCATCTAATATTAAAAAATTAGGGTTGCGGAAAAGAATAGATAATAAATGTAAACGTCTTTTTTCACCACCACTAAGTTTGCTGACATATGTGTATTGTTGCTCCGGAGAAAATAAAAACAATTGCAAAAATTGTGAAGCTGATAAACTTGCTCCATTTGCTAAAGGAAAATTTTCTGAAATATTTTTCACAAATTCAATAACCCGTAAATCCTCATTGATCTTTAAACCTTCCTGCGAATAGTTTCCGAAAACTACCGTGTCTCCAATATTCACTTTTCCACTATCCGGTTTTTCCATTCCCTGAATAATATTCAAGAAAGTAGATTTTCCTACACCGTTTTTACCTACTACACCAATTCGGTCTCCTTTTTTAAATGTATAATCAAACCCTTTTAAAATCAGCTTTTCATCATACTGCTTATTTATTTTTTTCAATTCTACAATCTTGCCTCCAAGCCGGTTCATTTTGGATTGTAACTGTATCTGATCGTTTTCAATTTTTTGTTTTGCTTTTGATTCTACATCAACGAATGCATCAATCCGGCTTTTTGATTTGGTCGTTCGGGCCTTAGGTTGTTTTCGAATCCATTCTAATTCTTTTCGATAATTATTCTTTGCTTTTTCAATACTGGCCGAATCACTTTCAATACGAGCTGATTTTTTTTCAATATAATTTTCATAATCTCCTTTATACTCAAACAAATAATTTTTTTCCAATTCCCAAACTTCATTGCAAACATTATCCAGGAAATACCGGTCATGGGTAACTAATAACAGTGTAATGCGTTCTTTTGCTAAATAATTTTCCAGCCATTCAACCATTTCTACATCCAGGTGATTCGTAGGTTCATCCATGATCAATAAAACATGATTATTGTCAAAACCCACGTCTATCAATGCTTTTGCAAGGGCTACCCGTTTTCGCTGGCCTCCGCTAAGCGTACCAGCTTTTTGATCAAGTTGTGTGATGTTCAACTTATCGAGTACCAGTTTTATTTTTGCTTCAAAATCCCATGCTCCCAGATCATCCATTAAAATAAGTGCTTCCTGAATTTTATGATCGTCTTTTTCATGGATGATTCGTTCATATTCCTTGATGGCATTTAATACAGGATGGTCATGATTGAAGATATTATCCAGTACAGAAAGTTCTTCCTGGAATTGTGGATCCTGCTCAAATAAAACAACCTCCACTTCTTTATTTATCCAAAGTTTTCCTTTTTCGACGGATTCTACTCCGGCTAACATCTTTAATAAAGTTGTCTTCCCCGATCCATTTCGGGCTATCAGTCCAATTTTATCACCTAATTCTATATGGAAGGAAATATTTTCGAAAAGAGGTTTAAATCCAAAGGATTTCGAGAGACCTTCTGCGGTTACATAGTGCATCGGGCAAAGATACGTGAAGAAGGTAGTTTTTTATTCTGTTACTTTTAGATTGAATGTACTCAATACAGTTTCACCAACATTCAACGTTATTTTCCAATTACCAGCAGATGCCACTTCATAATTAAACCAATAACGGATTCGCCAACCTTCACCTCTGATCTTTGCTTCCCGTGTGTTTACTACCACATCATTTAAAATATACTTTACATTGATGGTGGTTTCATCACCCTGTGGAAGCATGAATGATGACCATACATTTATTTTTGTTCCAATTTTGGCTGTACCTGTTTTTAGTTCTGTTTCACAATTATATTTTTCCGGACCATCCGCTGCTATTTCCAGACATAGTTTCGAATCAACCAAAATCGGACCTTTACCCTGGCCTTTATAAAAAAAATCCCAGGTACTTTTAATGTCTTCCGGTTTGGGTTTTGAGCTTTGTGCACAAAGAAAAAAGCAGTTAATAACAAGCGAACTAACAAGAAGGAATATATTAATTCTTTTCATTGTATAATCTTAAAAGTGAATGATAAGACTTACAGTTCTAAAAGTAAGAAAAATTCTTATTAATCCAATTGATAATATGATATGCTTTTAAAAACAGAAACATACTACATGTCTTCAAACTCGGTAACTCCCTGAATTTCCAGTACAAGATCCGATCCATAACAGGCTGCGGGAGTTTGATAACCTATTTTTAAATTCCCATCTAACACTTTTTTAGTAATAATTAAACTGCTTAATGCCGTTAGTGTATATCCTTCGGGAAGACGGATAACAGAGGTTGCTTTATCGCCAATTGCATTCTTTACTTCACCCCAAACATAGCTTTTAGCTTTACTTCTTCGTTCATCACTTGGGCCAGCAGGCTTTAGCTTTAATTTATTTTTAAAATAATTCCGAATTAAGGAAGTCCGTAATGCCCAATTGAAGAGCTTTTGAAACTTCATTAATTTAAAGGTTTTTGGAGCTATTGAAGTATATGTTTCAATATTGGGTATGCCGGTTGTAAAATGGGCTGTCGATAAGTCACCCCAAGGGATGGTCATCACAAACAATTTTTTATCAATAAAGTTTAACCACATGCCTTTATGACCTAATGGTTTCTGAACAATTTTTCCATGTTCTCGTACTGCCCCACCCGATCCCATACCTTCAATCATCGTAGTAGCTGTACCGTTACTGATATTTCCCCCGATGGTTGCAAAAGCCAATTTTAATTCTATAGCATCCGGTAACCGATTTTTTAAATAAAGGGCCATACAATCTGTTGGAACTACATCAAAGCCTACACCGGGCATCAGCATGATATTTTTTTCAATGGCCTTTTCGTTTAATCGTTTTGCTTTTTCAAAAACTTCAATTTCACCGGTAATGTCCAGATAATGGGTTCCGGTTTCCAGGCATGCTTCAAGCATTGGCTTAGATGTAAATTTAAAAGGGCCGGCAGCATGTAAAACCAGTTTTACTGATGATAATAGTTTTATCAACTTGTCTTTGTCATTCAAATCAACTATACGATACGGTAAATTTAACTCCGTAGCCAGTTCAACAATTTCATCTTTATTCCTGCCTGCCAATATGGGTTTCAAGCCAAAATCAGCAGCATACCTGGCAATCAATTTACCGGTATATCCATTAGCTCCATATAGTAGAAAATCTGTTTGAGACATGTTCATTTATATTTAAGTAGTCAAATATATTCTTTAAGACTGATTGTCTAATCTGTTTTCCATTTGATATTACATCCGATACTTGGAATCTGATTTTCATTTATTTTTTTTGAAGACAAAATACAATCGAGTGAATTTCTGATATCCTTCCCTGTTAATGGCTTCCCGTTACCCGGACGGGAATCATCCAATTGTCCCCTGTAAACTAATTCATCATTTTTGTTGTAAATAAAAAAATCGGGAGTGCAGGCTGCCTGAAAAGATTTAGCTACTTCCTGACTTTCATCATATAAATAAGCAAAAGGATATTTATTTTCTAAAGCTGCCTTCTTCATCAAATCAGGACTATCCTGTGGAAAATTTTCAACATCATTTGAGCTGATGGCAATAAAAGAAACTCCTTTCCCTAAATAGTCATTTGCCAACCTAACCAGTTCTTCATTTATATGAATGACAAATGGGCAATGATTGCAAATAAACATGACGAGTGTAGCTTCTTTTCCTTTTAAAATAGAATAAGAAAGTTTTTGACCGGATACAGTATCCGGTAATTCGAATGACGGAACTTTGCTTAAAAGAGGAATCATATTGGAAGGAATTCGAGCCATTATTTTGTTATTAGAATTAAAGTGTAAAATATAAATTTGTTTCCGGTCTTTTTTTTAAAATTAATCCTAGTTAGATTATTAAAATAACTTTACAGAATACA
>JAYWCV010000042.1:0-3905 GCA_043780275.1 Chitinophagaceae bacterium | reverse complement strand
CCTGGTTGGAATTGGATAAGGGGAAGCCACTTCTAAGTTGAAATTAGAAATCAGAAAAAGATGATCCCAAAGCTTATGTCTGAAGTCGTCAACATTTTTTAAATGTGGGTTTAAAAATCCCATTAACTCAATAACGGCATCCGCATTTTGTTGTCTTTTTACAGGATCTTCAATGGTTAACAGGTATTCAATCATTTTTTGAACATGTCTTCCATATTCACGCATTTCTAATCTGTTTCTATCGGTATTATAATCCATAATAAGTATGTGAAAAATCAAAAGTAAGGAACTATTATCAGTAAATGAAGCAGGGGAGTGATTGCTTTTGTTGAAGTTAGGGAATAATCACGGGTAAAAATTATGTTTTTTTCAAAGTGGAAAAAATGACAATTTGTTCAATATGTTGAATAGCTAAAGTTTATTTTTGCCTATCTATATGCGAATTGCTGTTAATACAAGATTTATAACAGGTGCTTCAAGAGCCAAACAAGATTATTTTATTACCGAAATTTTTAAAAGGGTAGTGATTAATAATAAGGATCATGAATTCGTTTTTTTTGCAGATAAAGAATCTAATATGGCATTTCCTGTCGCAAATAATGTTCAGTTAATTAATTGGGATTCGGTAAAAGAAAACCCGTTTTATTGCACATTATGGTTCGAAGTAAAATTGCCCTACCTGCTAAAAAAACATAAAATTGACGTTTTGGTTTCTGCCAATGGCTTTTGTTCCTTGTCAACAAAAATTCCACAATGTTTGATTATTCCTCATCTGGATTTTCTGAATTACCCGGAAAATTTCAATAGAATGAACCTGTTGTTTTTAAAAAGAAATACAAAGAGAGCTCTGAAGATTGCCAAAACCGTTGTAACAATTTCCGGTTTTTTAAAAAAGGAAATGTTGAAAAAATACCAATTGGATGCTGAAAAAATTTCCTTGATACATGCTGCAGTTGCTAAAAATTTTCAACCGGTTGAATTTTCTGTAAAACAATCCATGAAAGAAAAATATTCGGATGCAGCCGGGTATTTTATTTATAAAGGAGATCTGTTTCCGTATCAACATATGCTGAACTTGTTGAAAGCTTTTTCTGTTTTTAAAAAACGACAGAAGAGTAATATGAAACTGGTACTGGCCGGAAAAACAAATAAGCAAAGCAATTCGCTGCCTGAAATTCTGAAAACGTATAAATTCCGAAACGATATTATTTTACTGGAAAATATTGACCACAGTGAGATGGCTAAAGTTGTCGCTTCTGCATATGCGTTTATCAACCCATCTGTAAATGATGGGTATAACATCCATGTGATAGAAGCCATGGCTTGCGGGGTGCCCGTCATTACATCCATCGCCGATGAAATAGATGCAGATGCTGCATTATTTGCCTCTGCCGAAAAAATAGATGAAATGGCAGCACAAATGATGCTTATTTATAAAGATGAAAACCGGAGGAATGAAGTAATAAAAAAGGGTTTGTTATTAACAAAACAATTTAATTGGAATAAGTCTGCAAAGATGTTGTGGCAATCAATTGAAAAAACCATCTCCTGATTTCAATTATCTTTGCAAGCATTAAAGAGTACAAACAAAGAATAAATACTATATGAAAAAATCAACCATATCTATTGATGTGTTTATGGATCAGGATCGGATACCACAAAGTATCAGTTGGACCGCTACAGACTCTACCATGGAAAAAGCACAAATGGCAAAGGCTATGATGCTGGCATTTTGGGATAATGCAGATAAAACCGCATTGAAAATAGATCTTTGGACCAAAGACATGATGGTGGATGAAATGGCTGATTTTTATTTCCAGACATTTATGTCGATGGCGGATACATTTGACCGGGCCACCAGCCATAAGGACCTGGTTACAGAAATGAAGAACTATGCAAAAAATTTTTTAGAGAAATTCAGAGAGTTACAATTAAAAGAGAATAAAGCATAAAATTTATACATATGAATTTGGAACAAAAAATAATGATAGACTTGAAAGCTGCGATGCTTGCTAAGGATGAAAAAAGCCTTCGCAGTTTACGGGCTATTAAGGCAGCTATAATAATTGCAAAAACGGCTGAAGGTGCAGGTGGTGAAATAAGTGAAGAAGAAGAAAGTAAGTTGTTGCAAAAACTGGTAAAGCAACGGAAAGACTCCTTGGAAATTTTCACACAACAAAACCGGGCCGATCTGGCACAAAAAGAAAAAGATGAACTGGAAGTCATTGAAAAGTTTCTTCCCAAACAAATGAGTGAAGAAGAAGTGAGACTTATATTAACATCCATTATTACCGAAGTGGGAGCATCTTCTCCTGCTGATATGGGAAAGGTCATGGCTGTTGCTTCCAAACAATTGGCCGGTAAAGCAGATGGTAAATTAATTGCAAATACAGTGAAAGAATTGTTAGCTAAATAGTCCTCATGACGATTGATGTTTTTTTTGCCGGATTAATGGTATTAGCCGTCGTTAAAGGGTTTCAGCGGGGCCTGATCGTAGCTGCCTTTTCGATGCTGGCCTTTATAGTGGGCCTGGCAGCCGCCATGAAATTATCGGCAGTCATGGCAGGATATCTCGAAAACTCTTTAAACCTTTCAACAAAATGGTTACCCGTTTTATCTTTTGCGTTGGTATTTATTATTGTGGTGATGCTAATACGCCTGGGGGCAAATATACTGGAGAAATCAGTTCAGTGGGCTATGATGGGTTGGATTAATAAATTGGGTGGGATATTCATTTATGCAGTTGCATATACCATTATTTTAAGTGTGATTCTTTTTTATGCCAATGAAATTCATATCATAAAACAGGAAAATATTGAAAGCTCGGTTACCTATGAATACATTAAACCATGGGGACCCAAAGTGATTGAAGGCTTTGCTAACATCATCCCGATTTTTAAAAATATGTTCAGTGAACTGGAGCAGTTTTTTGAAAATGTTGCTGATAAAATTCAATAATCAATTCAACAGGCTATATTAACCTGATCAGGTAAAAGCATTTTATTGCTTTAAATCTTATATTTTAGCATAAATAACAACTATTAATTTTCAGAATGGAATTCGAAATAAAACATAATAAAAAATTCAAATTTATTGAAGAGGGTGAAGGAGAACCATTGATATTATTGCATGGTTTATTCGGCGCCTTAAGCAATTTCAAAGATCTTATTGAGTTTTTTCGACTTCATTATAAGGTTGTAGTACCCATGCTACCCTTATTTGAATTGGATATACTACATACATCGGTAGGCGGTTTAGCTAAATTTGTACACAAGTTCATCGAAGCTCAGGACTATCAAAATGTTCATCTTTTAGGAAATTCCTTAGGTGGTCACGTTGGTTTAGTACATACATTAAAACATCCAGATCGTTTGAAGTCACTCATCTTAACCGGAAGCTCTGGACTTTTTGAAAACGGCATGGGAGACTCTTATCCAAAACGTGGCGATTACGAGTTTATAAAAAAGAAAAC
The DNA here is from genome assembly GCA_043780275.1 of Chitinophagaceae bacterium. GTDB lineage: Bacteria > Bacteroidota > Bacteroidia > Chitinophagales > Chitinophagaceae > MGR-bin208. The sequence continues at coordinate 433 of JAYWCV010000042.1, read as the reverse complement.
GGAAATGACATTTTACAAACCGGATGTTGCATCGAAGGAATTGGTTGATGAAGTATATGAAATTGTAAACAACCGGATAAAAGCAATAAAAATAATTGCGTTGGCTAAAAGTGCTATCCGTAATAATTTAGGTGATGAATTGAGTCAGATTGAAATTCCTACCTTATTGGTTTGGGGAAACAATGACATCATTACTCCGCCATTTGTCGCAAAAGAATTCAATAAGTTAATAACGAATAGTGAGCTATATTTTATTGATAACTGCGGACATGCGCCGATGATGGAAGTTCCGGACGAGTTTAATAATATATTGTTCGAATTTTTAAAAAAGCTAAATCAGCCTGCAACAGTTAACTAATGATGACTGTCTTTATGTAAAACCGAATCCATGCTAAACAGCGAACTTATTTCACAATCCATTCCGTCTCTTCGG
>JAYWCV010000041.1:0-5689 GCA_043780275.1 Chitinophagaceae bacterium | reverse complement strand
ATAACATCGCTGGCCTGTTCTACCAGGTTCCGGTATTTTTCTTCGCTAGCTTTTATTAATTGCTCCGCTTTTTTCTTTTCCGAAATATCCTTAAATATGACTACTGCTCCCGAAATCTTTCCGTGTTCATCAAGTATTGGGGCGCCATTATTGCTAATAATGTATTTATTATTATTTTTTGAATGTAATATGGTATTATTTTCGAACTCTATTTTTTCCCCATTTTTTAAAATGCGGCTTACGATATCATCGAAAGGCTGGCCTGTTTCTTCATTTACTACATGATATACTTTTCTAAGTTTTGTGTGTTTTGCTTCTTCCAAACTCCAGCCTGTAAGCTGCTCTGCTACCGGGTTCATATAATATACCAGCCCTTCTCTATCGGTGGTAATCAACCCTTCACCCATACTGTTCAGGGTTATTCTAAAATGTTCTTTCCGCACACTTAATTCCTCACTTACATTTCTTGTTCTTTTAATTTCCTGCAGTAAAAAATAAAACAACAGTATAATCATCAGCATAGATGCCAGGCTGGCAACAAAAGAAAATTTATTGTTTCTGTCATTCTCAGACAAAAACCAGCTTTGAGAAGTTTTGATTCTATTATTCAGTTGGGAAATAATTATATTATTAATGGCCGTAATTGAATCGCTTAGCATTAATCCCCTGCCAGTTGCAATTAAAGCAACGGCCTGTTTGCAGTCTCCTTTATCGCAAAGCAGTTTTACCTGCTGCATGAAGGCTATTTTTTGGGCAATAAAAATGTCTGCTTTTAAATATAACTGTCCCTCCTGTTTATTTATTATTCTGCTTTGCAGATTTTGAATTTGTAAATAAGTGGTTTGAATGGAGTCAATATCTGAATAAAAATGCTGTACAAATAGCAGGTTACCGGTAAGTGCATAGCCGCGATTGGCCGATTCGGCATCTTTAATATAGATGCTAAGTTTTGAAAATTCATCCTTCAGTTCATTCCTTTTTACCAGCTCTGTAAAATCTGTTTCCTGCCGATTATTTTGGTTTGCCAAAAAATACATGGCTGTGCCCAACAGTGAAAAGGAAAAAACAAGTACTGTTATCAGCACTCTTTTTTTCGAAAAGTAACCCGGTATTATTTTTATTGGTTTGTTCATTTCTTTCAACTGTTATGCTTAATAGATATACGAATTCTTTTCATTATTTGCTATTATCTCTTTAATCGCTCCGGGTATTTTTTCAAACTCTTCATATTTATCAAATAAATAATCAACATCGCTTATATTATTCAGCTTTAGATGATCGTTTTTATAGCGTATATATAAAGCAATGATTTTACTGTTGGGATTCATTTTTTTGATCTGGGTTAAAAAACTAAATAAACCGTTTATCTGTAAATCGAATTCAAGCAATATAATGTCGGGTTGCAAACTATCCAGGATAGCCGAAGCTTTGGAGAATGAATTTGTTTCTGTTACCGATGTACAATTTGTGTTTTCGAGCAGTAAGTCTTTTAATCTGCTGCTTATTTCTTTCGATTGGTCAATAATTAAAATATTCATGGGGGTGTAGGGAATTATCGGTTACAAAAAACCGGAAAATAGTGGTTATATAAAATAGTAGATATATCTTATACATGTAGTAAGAACAGAAGTAGTTGCTGTAGTAAATAATACTATAGTAATATAAAAAATAGCCAAAATAAACTATCAAAAATCGGTTATAATTTGATGTTTAATAGCGAAGCGGGTAATTTCGGCATTATTGTTTAAGCCGAGTTTTTGCAGTATGCGACTACGGTAGGTACTGATAGTGGTAATGGCCAGCGAAAGCATTTCTGCAATTTCGGATAAAGTTGTACCTAATGCAATCAGTTTAAATATTTCGAATTCCCGGTTGGTTAAATGTTCGTGTGGTTTTTTATCATCGGACGAAAAAGACAATAATTTTTCAGCTATTTCAGCAGTAATATATTTTCTTCCCAGTTTAATCCGTTGGATGGCCTTAATTAATTCATACGGTGCCGAATTTTTATTCATATACCCGGAGGCGCCAGCTTTTAAAACCCTGACTGCATACAGGTCTTCGGTAAAAATGCTTAAAATTAATACGGGTAATTTTGGTTTTATCAGTTTTATCTGTTCAAGTGCTTCTAACCCACTGCGACCGGGCATGTCAAGGTCTGAAATCACGAGGTCGAAATCGTGTAAAGTCACTTCTTTTACCAGGCTTTCTCCGTCTGCCACTTCTATAATTTCTACCGTTGGGAATTCATCTTTCAATATCTGGATAAGTCCCAAACGAATAAAACTATGGTCGTCGGCTATGATTATTTTTTTCATATTTATTTTTTTTTGCCACTAAGGCGCTAAGGGTTTCTTTATTTCAAATCTTTGTATTCTTTCTTTGTGACTTCGTGTCTTAGTGGCTATGTATTTTTTTTTGCCACAAAGGCGCAAAGACGCTAAGTTCTTCTTTGTGTTTCTTTGTTTCTTTGAGCCTTCGTGGCGATGTGTTTTTTTTGCCGCTAAGACGCTAAGGTTTTATACGGCAAACTAATCTCAATCTTTGTTCCTTTCCCTTTTGCGGAAACCAACTCAAATTTTCCGCCCAACGAATTAACACGTTCTTTCATACCGATGATACCAAAAGCTCGCCTGTTTTTTAATGCTTTTTTATCAAAACCAATTCCATCATCTTCGATGCTGACTTCAATACTATGTGTATTGATATTTAATGTGGTCATTACTTTTTTTGCCTGTGCATAACGGGATACATTGGTTAGGGATTCTTGAAAAATCCGGAAAATACAGGTGGCTACCGGTTCGGGTAACTTAAAATCTTCTTTGGAGCTTATGATTTCAAGCGGGATGCCGGTATTATCGGTAAAACTTTTACCGTGCCAATTCAAGGCATCCAGTAATCCATAATCATCGAGAATGCTGGGTCTTAATTCGCTCAATATTCGGCGTACAGATTGATTACTCTCATCAAGCAATAGGATAACCGATTTCAGTTTTTCTTTAAAAATAACAGCATCTTCGGGTGTTTTTTTATCAATCCACGTCACATCCATTTTGATGGCGGTAAGCTGCTGCCCCAGTTCGTCATGAATTTCCCTACCGATACGTTTTCGTTCTTCTTCCCGGATGGTTTGCAGGTGAGCGGTTAGTTCTCTTAACCTCTTGGCTGTATTTCTTATTTCTTCTTCCGCTTTTACCCTTTCAGTAATGTCCATCATACTTCCCATAATGCGGATGGGTTTACCTGCATCGTTTCGAACAATATACGTTCGGTCATAAATATTTATAAAGCCTTTGTCTTTTGTTTCGAAGCGATATTCTGATATCCATACTTTTTTATCGGATGCAAGAGCTTCGTGCTGGGCTGCAATAATTCGGGTACGGTCATCGGGCTGTATCTTTTGTTCCCACTGTTCAAAATTGGGAACAGGGTCTGTTTGGGCCAACCCATATAAATGCTGATGCATCTTATTTGCCCAGAGTTCGCCTGTTTCAAAATTCCACTCCCATAATGCATCGGTTGTAGTTTCGGCAAGCATTTCAAACCGTTCGATGGATCTCCTAATTTGTAATTCCACTTTATGACGGTCGGTAATATCGCGTACAATAGCCAGCAATTGCCCATTCCCTATCCTGTTAATTGAAACTTCAACCGGAAATCCTGTACCGTTTTTTTTAATCATTATTCTTTCAAATGAAATGGTGCCTTTATTTGTTGCATCTATAAGTCTTTGCCTGGCAAGGGGCTTTTCTGTTTCGGCATAGGTGTCTTCTACTTTCATTTTCAAAAGCTCTTCTTTGGAATACCCCATCATGTGGCAAAACGTTGAATTTACAAACATTATTTCCCCCTGTTCATTTATCTGTATTATTCCATCGGAAGAATGCTCTACCAATGTGCGGTATTTTTCTTCTGTTTTTTTACGTTCTGTTATATCCCTGAAATAAATGGACAGACCTTCCGGCGAAGGGTAAATATGATTTTCAAACCATTTATCAAACGGCGGAAAATAATCTTCGAAATAAATATATTTTTGCTCCGCCATTGCTTTTTCATAGGCTTTTTGAAATGGCTGGCCCTCCCTATCAGAAAGTTCTGTCCAAATATTTTTGCCAATCATTTTTGCCGGGTCCCTGCCAGTTAATTCACCGGCTTTTTTATTCATGTAGATATAGCACCAGTTTTTATCCAGCGCTACAAAAGCATCCGATATTCGGCTCATGATCTCTGTTAACTGAACATGCTGCTTATATTCTTCATTGAGTTTTCCAGAGTTACTCATAAATGTTTATTTATGTTTCACTAAGTGAGAGACCTATTAAATTTAATGCATTTGAAGTAATATAAAAGAAATCTAACCTTTTGGTGCTAAAAAGTGTTTCTACTTTTCTTCGAAATCTTCGTGTATTTTCTATCTGGGTTCTTATCGGTTCATTTTTTTACTATACGGGTTTGAGTTAGGCTGTCAAAAAGGTTAAATAGAAAAAGGGTCTCCGTTTCCTGAAACCCTTCTCATTATTGTGGACCCTGCCGGGCTCTAACCAGCGACCCTCTGATTATGAGGTTCTAAAATGACAATCCATATCTTGACATTTATTGGTATTCAATGTCATATCAATCTTAAATAGATCTATATGTCTCATTTTTATCCCCTTTTTTCATCTATTTGAAGAAAACCTGGCACAGAATCTGGCAGGAAAATGATAAGGAAAATAAACGTATGAAAGTATAAATTGTATATTGTTCTAAACTCTACATAATTGAATCATTTGCATCGTCCAAAGTGTCTTGGTCAAACATAACCAGGTAATGCATTTGTGTAATACGTGGATCACTATGATTCATATTTTCACTTATTTTAAGCAGATTTACATCGGCTCGTTTCAAGGTATTTGCGTAAGCATCTCTTGCCATAGAAATATCTAATGACCTTGATAAATTCAACCTTTTCCCAACCTTCTTAAGATAGAAATTGATCTTGGTCCTCAATTTCTTGTTTCTGTTCATCAAGTAGGTTTCGTCGTAATCCTCTGCATTAATCTGCCCAATAACATACTTACTTGTTTTGTCACCAATTTTGTCAAGTGAACTTTGGATCTTCTGAGAAATGTATAAGTTCATGTATTATTTTCATAATGGTTACTATATTAACCAAAAACACGTATATTTGAGTATTATATTAACCATTATGAACACTAAAGGGATTACAATATTGCCTAAACTTGAGAACTTATTAAGCGAATTAGGTGAAAATATAAAGCTTGCAAGACTGCGAAGGAAACTGTCAGCCAAACAGGTTGCTGAAAGAGCAGGAATTACTCGTACGACTTTAAGGAGCATAGAGAATGGAAGTCCTAATGTAAGTATGGCAGGATATATACAGGTTTTATTTGTATTGGGACTCGAAAAGGATCTACTAAACGTAGCAAATGATGATGAATTGGGCAGGAAGCTCCAGGACACAAAATTGATCGTTAATAGAAGAGCACCTAAAAAGAAATAATTTATGGAAATAATAGTTTATGCAGACTGGAGAGAGCTAAATCAACCTACACTAATGGGTATATTATCCGTTGCACATACGAAAGGCCGTGAAGTCTTTTCATTTGCCTATGATAAGGAATGGCTAGAAAAAGGACCAGTTCAAAACTTAGATCCAGACCTTCAGCTCTTTAGTGGCCCACAATTT
>JAYWCV010000040.1:0-2589 GCA_043780275.1 Chitinophagaceae bacterium | reverse complement strand
ATTTGGGGCGGAGAAAAAAGAATTGCAGTTACATTTAAATTTTTCATTTATACATTCCTTGGATCTGTTTTGATGCTGGTAGGATTAATCTATATCTATACTCAAACTGGTTCTCAGTCATTTTCATTGGCCTCTTTTTACGAAGTCAAATTAAATGCATTAGAGCAAACCTGGTTATTCTGGTTGTTATTTGTAGCCTTTGCCATTAAGATGCCGATCTTTCCTTTTCACACATGGCAACCCGATACATACGAACAATCACCAACAGCCGTGACCATGGTATTGAGTGCAGTGATGGTGAAGATGGGTGTATTCGGAATTTTAAGATGGGTGTTGCCAATCGTTCCGTTATCATCTTATGCATGGGGCGATACGGTAACCACATTGGCAATTGCAGGAATGATCTATGCTTCCATCATTGCATTCAAACAAGACGATTTAAAAAGACTGGTTGCCTATTCTTCTATTGCCCATATGGGTTTAATGTGTGCAGCTATTTTTGCAGAAACAAAATCTGGCATGCAGGGAGTGATGATTCAGATGTTCTCTCATGGTATTAATATTTTGGGATTGTGGATCATGGTAGAGTTGATCGAACGGCAGTTTGGTACCAGAAAAATGTCCGAGCTTGGAGGCATTGCACAAAAAGCACCGGGTATGGCCATCCTATTTATCATTATTGCATTGGCCAATATCGCATTGCCATTAACCAATGGGTTTATTGGTGAGTTCATGATGTTTAACGGAATATTTAATTCAACTATTACCAAGTATAATATGGTATTTACAGCTATTGCCGGACTGAGCATTGTTTTGGCAGCAGTATATACATTGAATATGATTCAGCAAGTATTATTGGGAGAAACAAATACCCTTACAGCAAAGGCTTTAGATATTCACCTCCATGAAAAATTGGTCTTGAGTGTAATAGTTGTATTGATTTTTTGGATCGGAATTTATCCCGAACCAATGTTGGCAATTACGGATGCCGTTAGCAATTCGATTTTGACAAAAACAGATATCAGCAATTTATTGAAAGGAAACTAGACGTAAAATTATTATGAACGCATTATTGATAGCAGCTTTTTTTGGAGTGATTATGATGTTCGGCAGCTTTTTGTTAAAGAACAATACAGTTGTCCGTAATCTGGCATTGACAGGCATACTGGCTGTTTTGGCAGGGAATATTATGGAGCTGAATGGGCTTGTGTTTTTCCCGATAAACACAACCGGTATGATGGCATTCAGCCGGTTTTCATTATTGTTTACCAGTGTGCTTTTTGCCTGCACATTTTTATATTTTTTACTTTCTTCCAAAGAAATGGAAAAAGTCGGCAACCATCTAGCCGAATATTTTGCACTGATATTTTTTATCAGTTGTGGAATTATTTTAGTGGCCTCTTTCAATTCTTTATTGATTTTATTTTTAGGGATAGAAATCATTTCCATTCCACTTTATATATTGACCGGTAGCGATAAAAAGAATTTAAAAAGTAATGAAGCTTCGCTAAAATATTTTTTGATGGGAGCATTTTCTACCGGATTAATGTTGATGGGTATAGCTTTAATTTACGGAGCTACAGGATCATTTAGTACAACCGGATTAATGATTTCTATTGAACCCTCATTATTATTGATTGCAGGAATGCTATTACTGATTTTCTCTATGTCGTTCAAGGTTTCAGCAGCACCATTCCATTTCTGGACTCCGGATGTTTATGATGGTGCACCAACGGTATTCACTTCGTATATGGCTACCATTATCAAGGCGGCATTATTTATTGCATTCATTAAATTGTTTGATGAAGCATTTGGGTTCCTGCATATAAAATGGCAATTGATTGTAGCTATCATTACAGCGTTAACATTATTTATCGGAAACATCACTGCCATTTTTCAGCAAAGTGTAAAAAGAATGCTGGCCTATTCAAGTATCGCACAAGCCGGGTTTATGTTGTTGGCTTTATTTGCTTTAAATACAGATGCACGGGAAGGTATCCTTTTATATGCTGCGGCATATTGCATGGCTACCATTGGCATTTTTGCTGTGTTGGTAAAATTAAAAGATTATACGTTTGATGGGTTCAATGGTTTTGCAAAACACCAGCCAGTCATTGCTGGTTCTTTAACTGTATTCTTATTGTCCCTTGCCGGGATTCCATTAACCGCCGGATTTATTTCTAAATTCTATATGTTGAAAGCCGCCGTAAAAACGGGCCAACATTTTTGGTTGGTGATATTTGCTGTATTGATGGCTGTGGTCAGTGTGTATTATTATTTCCGCATTATACAAGCCATGTATTTCAAAGATGGCGAAGAGCAAAAAATGGAAATGTCCTCCTCGTTTAAATGGATATTGACTTCATTAGCCGTATGGATTATCGTGTTGGGTATGTTTCCTAATCTGTTGCTTTACTGGATGTATTTCTAAGTAAATAACCACTCATACAATAATTTATTTTCATTAGCATGGTTTCATTAATTTAGACCCAACTCAATGATATGAATTTTCGTGATATATTTTCTTTAGCATTAAGAACCGTACGTGGTAATCGTTTGCGTACCGGACTAACCGTAGCAATCATCGCT
>JAYWCV010000039.1:0-4038 GCA_043780275.1 Chitinophagaceae bacterium | reverse complement strand
CTACCGGCAGGCAGGCACCAACCACGGCGTGTGCTGCATTTCAATTGTCATCAAGGGTTTCCAACCTTTAATAAGTTAATTCAAACGCGGTATTGTCATTTCAAAGGTTGGCAACCATCGGGTTAGCAACAATTTAAAATGCACCCATTTAAAGTTTTGCATTAACGAACAGCTGGATTATTTTTAATTAAAATACTATTCATGTATTACCGGATATTTTTTATTGTATTTTCTCTAATAATAGTTAACCAGGCTACTGGTCAGCGTTTTGGTGGTAATTCTCCATCTGCAAAATGGAAACAGTTGAATACCGATTCTGCCCGGATCATTTTCCAACCCGGAATGGAAGAAAAAGCACAGAATGTAATGAATATCATTCATCAAATGGCCAAAGAAAACCCGGTTTCTTTAGGTAATGAATTAAGAAAAATAAATATTGTTTTACAAAACAAAACAACCATTGCAAATGGATATGTGGGATTGGGGCCATACCGGAGCGAATTTTTTGTAACTCCTTTTTTAAACAATTTTGAATTGGGAAGTTTGCCATGGGAAAAAACATTGGCCATTCATGAATACCGCCACGTACAGCAGTATAACAATTTCCGGAATGGTGCAAGTAAGTTGATGTATTTTTTATTCGGGGAAGAAGGATATGCCCTTGCAACAAATGCATCAGTACCTGATTGGTTTTTTGAAGGAGATGCCGTATACCAGGAAACCGTTTTGACTAACCAAGGTAGGGGTAGATTGCCGGGTTTTACAAATGACTTCCCCTCCATCTGGAATGGAGGTAAAAATTATTCATGGATGAAACTTCGTAATGGTTCACTGAAGAACTATGTCCCCGACCATTATGCATTGGGGTATTTGTTGGTAAACTATGGACGTAAGAAATTTGGTGATGATATCTGGGAAAAAATTACCCATGACGCCAGTGCATACAAAGGATTATTTTATCCGTTTCAACAGGCGGTAAAAAAATATACCAGTTTAAAATACCGGGAATTTTATAAGCAGGCTTTTGATGAACAACGAACACTTGTTTCATCATTCAATAAAAAGGAGGACAATGATTTTCTGTCTCCGAAATCAAAACAATTCACCGAATATTATTTCCCGTATCAGATTAATGAAGATTCGCTTTTGTATTTAAAAAGAGGATACAATCAAATTCCCACATTTTTTATCAGAGACAAAAACGGAGAACATAAGTTACGGGTTAAGGATATTTCATTGGATAATCAGTATTCATATAAAACCGGGAAGATTGTATATGCAGCTTTGGAGCCCGATTCAAAATTTGGCTATACCGATTACGGTGTGATAAAAGTTTTGGATATAAGAACCGGAGTACAGGAAACACTGACCAGGAAAACCAAATACTTTACACCGGATATTTCTTCAGATGGCACAAAAATAGTTGCACTTCAGATAAATGAAAAGGGCAATAATGAATTGCATGTTTTGAGTTCAATTACCGGAGAAAAAATAAAAACGATCACAGCAGGGCAGGGAATGATTATTACAGATCCTAAATTTTTGAATGAAGATTTTCTGATTGCTGCATTGCGTATGAATAACGGGCAAATGGCATTGGGAAAAATTGAAATCAGTTCTGGATCTGTTGAAATGCTTACTCCGCCATCATTTGCTGTTGTCGGATTCCCGAATGTTTTTGAAGAAAAAATTTATTTCACGGCATCGTACTCCGGCAATGATGAAATTTACATGTATGATCTGGATCAAAAGACAGCATTCAAGATCACGGAATCATTGTTGGGAAATTATTTTGTAAATGCAACAACAAATAAATTAACCTGGTCATCATTTACGGCTGACGGCCATCGGTTAAAAACCATGCAACTTGAAAAATTACAATTAACAGAAGTGAATCTTCTGGCCATGCAGGAACCCGATTATCGGTATGCGGTCAATAATAAAGGATTCAGTAACGATATGCTGAATATAAAAATGCCTGCTAAAGAATTTGAAATCAGTAAATACAAAAAAGGATATAAGCCATTTAATTTTCATAGTTGGAGACCCGATTATGAAGACCCGATATTCAGTTTTTCAATCTATGGACAAAATATTTTGAACACGGTACAAACTGAATTGTATTACCGGTATAATCAAAACGAAAAAACAAATTCGGGTGGTGTGAACTTGGATTATGCAGGTATTTTTCCGCACATCACCGCAGGAGTAGAATATATATATGACCGCAATGCGGTTGTCAACAATAAAGCTATTTTATGGAATGAGTTTGATGCCCGGATCGGTTTTCGGATTCCGTTGAATCTCAGTAAAGGAAGAACCTTTAATTTCTTTAATGCAGGAACCAATTTATTTAACCGACAGCTTTATTATAAAACCCAGAATGATGATCTGAATTATAATTACCTGCATCATTTTATCAGTTGGAGTCAACAGATACAAAGAGCCCGTCAACAATATTTCCCCCGCTTAGGCTATTCGGTTTCGTATAATCATCGATATGCAATTACAGAATTCAGTGGATACCAGGCTTTATTAAAAGGAAGTTTATATCTGCCGGGAATGATGAAGAATCACAACCTGGTAATCAACAGTTCTTTTCAGCAAAGAGATACAACAAGACAGTTGTTCAGTAACCGGTTTGCCAATTCAAGAGGTTATAATGAATATTATTTTTCAAGAATGTGGATGGTTTCCGGTAATTATCAATTCCCGGTTTTATTTCCTGATTGGGGCTTTGCCAACCTGGTTTATTTTCAACGCATCCGTGCCAATCTATTTTATGATTTCACAAAAAATTATTCCCGAGACAAAAAATCCACCCGTGAATTAAAAAGTATTGGCGGCGAATTATTCTTTGATACCAAGTGGTGGAACCAGCATCCGATCAGCTTCGGTTTTCGTTTAAGTCATTTATTGGATAATGAATTAACAGGCCCGACTGTCCGTAACAGATTTGAATTCATTGTGCCAATAAATCTGATACCAAATTAAATTTATATCCGGCAAAATAAAAAACGCACAATATTTCGTTGTGCGTTTTTGAGTGCCTTATTTTAATCAGTAAATTTAAAGTGTCGTCAAACTTTCTTCAATCGCTTTTATTTTAGCTGCTGCATCATCTCTTTTCTTTATTTCAATATCAACAACTTCCGGTTTGGCATTTTGTACAAAACGTTCGTTACTTAATTTTTTATTGACCGACACTAAAAATCCTTTCAGGTAATCCAGGTCTTTCATCAGTTGTTCTTTCTGAGCAGCTGTATCCATCACCTGATCTGTTTCAATGAAGAATCGTTCAGTGTCTGTAACAACTGCAATCGTATTGTAAACATTTTCATCTGTAAAACGCAAGCTTTCAGCATTCACTTGTCCAAGCAAAATCGGTCCGATAAAATCGTATGCATCTTTGCTTTCTGTCTGTAAATGCAATTTGATTTTGTCCTTCGGTTTAAGTTGGGCTTTATTCCGTGCATCCCGGATGGCCGTAATGCATTGTTGCAATTGCTTTCCTAAATCCAGGTAAGGAAGATCGCCTTTCAATGGATTTACAATTGATTTCTGCACGGCTTGTTTGATGCAAAGGTCATTACCTGTTTCTCTTTTGTTGATCTTATGATAAATTTCTTCTGAGATAAATGGCATGAACGGATGCAGCAATTCCATTAATTCTTCAAAGAATTTTTCGGTACTGCTTAATAAATGTCCATTAATCGGTTCGCCGTATGGAGGTTTGACCCACTCCAGGTACCAGCTGCAGAAGTCGTTCCATATAAGCGAGTAAACCGTTTTCAATGCTTCGCTCAATCTGAATTGGCTATATAAAACTTCCAGTTCTTTTTTTACTTCTTCCAGCCTGCATTCAAACCAGGCTGCGGCAAATGTTTCTTTCTGGTATGATTCAGGGCTGTCGTATTCTACCATCCTTATTTCATTCGTCTTCCACATCTGCACCAACTTCAAGGCATTCCACAATTTGTTATTGAAATGTTTTCCCTGTTCAATCGATGATTCATCAAACAATAAATCATTTCCGGC
>JAYWCV010000038.1:0-9148 GCA_043780275.1 Chitinophagaceae bacterium | reverse complement strand
CTTTATCATTTTCAAATACAAAATATTTTAAATTGCCTGATTGAGAAACAATAAAAGGCTTTGTATACGTAGTCAGGTTTTTTTGATTGGGCAATTGATATTTGATTATTCCTGATTTGTTATTTGATTTCAGTTCAACCAAAACAAATTGATTGGTTGTGGTAGGTTTAATTGTCAAATTTATTTCAGCATAAGCCTTACTATAATTGACTTTCCATAAATCATATCGGTTCAGTTGAGTATTCAAACGTGATTCAAAATTCTCCCAGTTCCTGTTTTCTTTGGTACTCCACAATACTTCACTCAACGCAGCCATCCTTGGAAAGATCATATACTCGATCTTCTTCGTGTTATTCATATACTCTGTCCACACATTAGCTTGTGCACCAAGAACAAATTTTGCCTGATCAGCATTCAATTCTTTAGGAATTGGTTCGTATGCATAAACTTTATCTAAGGGTGAATATCCACCAATGGTAACCGAATCTTCATGTTGACTTTGGGTGTGATCGAAATAAACATGACTTCCCGGTGTCATAATGACTTTGTGGTTTTGCTGTGCTGCTTCAATACCACCTTTTTCACCACGCCAGCTCATTACTACAGCATTGGGTGCCAGTCCTCCTTCCAATATTTCATCCCAGCCAATCAATACTTTGCCTTTGCTGTTTACATATTTTTCTATCCGTTGAATGAAATAACTCTGCAATTCATGTTCATCTTTTAATCCAAGATCTTTCATTTTTTGCTGACACAGCGGGCATTTTTTCCAATGGGTTTTCGGACATTCATCGCCACCGATATGAACATATTTAGAAGGGAATAATTGGATGACTTCGTCCAGTACATTTTGCAGAAAATCAAAAGTAGTTTCCTTGCCGGCACAGAATACATCATCAAAAATGCCCCATGTTTCCTGAACCAGTTTTACTCTGCCATTAGCTTGCTCTTCCATGCTTTTTTTCGAAATCATTTTAGCCGGTATTGCGGTTGGCAATTCCGGGAAACAACTTAACCATGGATAAGCTGCAATAGCTGCACTGCTATGACCGGGCAATTCAATTTCGGGAATTACATTAATAAAACGGTTTGCTGCATATTGTACAACTTCTTTTATCTCTTCCTGCGTATAAGATCCGCCATAGGGGGTATTATCATTCCCTTTGCCGGGATAGCGGCCAATGATGGTTCCGTTTCTAATAGCACCGTTGGTTGTCAGTAAGGGATATTTTTTTATTTCAATCCGCCATCCCTGGTCTTCGGTCAGGTGCCAGTGAAAGTTGTTGAATTTATGCAGTGCCAGAAAATCGATATATTTTTTAATATAATCAATAGTATAAAAATGACGCCCAACATCCAGGTGCATACCCCTGTATGCAAAACGGGGTTCATCTTCTATCATACAGTTTTGAATACTGAGTTGGGTTTTCAGGTTTGTTGATTTTCCCGGTACCGGTAATAATTGTATCAGGGTTTGAATGCCATAAAAAGTACCTGTATATGTATCGCCTTCAATATGGATACCTGCAGTATTTACTTCCAGATTGTATTTGTCGTTTTCCGGAGTTTGAATAAATTTTTTGCTGTAAAGACGTATAGCATCTTTTCTTTCATGCGTTTCAATTTTTAATGAGAAACCATAGAATTGTTTCAGATAAATATTGAAAAAATCGGCAGCTTTTCTGTCTCCTTCATCCTGGATAACAAAACGGGTATTTGACGTGATGATAAAATTTCCCTTTTTCAATTCAAGTTTTACTGGAGCTGGAATAATAGAGACTTTTTGAGCCATCAGATTAAGAACAATCAGTGTTGAAATAAAAAGGAAAATAGTTTTCATGATTTGTCTTTAAAAGGATTGATGAGTCTGCGTAAGGTTTTCCGAATTTAAATATAATGCTTTAATCTTCTAATACGCCAAATTTACCACTGCTTACATCTGTGATGGCTTGCTCCAATTCTGCAACCGTATTCATCAGGAATGGTCCGTATTGAGCAATGGGCTCGTCAATAGGTTCTCCACTCAGTATGAGTATAATGGCATCTTCTGTAACTTCAATCTGGATTTTTTCTCCTTCGTTTTTAAATAATACAAATTGGTCAGTCAATGCTTTTTTCGAATCATTGAAGATGGCTTTGCCTTCCACCATCAAAACGCCTGTATTGAAGTTGGCCGGTAAATTCAAATCTATTTTTGCCCCTTTTTTCAATCGGGCATTATAAATATTTAGTGGAGTGAATGTAAATGCCGGGCCTTTAATATCTTCATAATTTCCTGCAATAACTTCGATCATACCTTTTTCATCAGGGAATAAATACTTACCCATTTTCGCATTCGTCAGTTCCTGGTATTTTGGAGTTGTCATTTTATCTTTTGCAGGCAGGTTTACCCATAGTTGTACCATTTGAAATAGCCCACCATTTTTGCTGAATTCTTTTTCGTGGTATTCCTTGTGCAATACACCAGAGCCTGCTGTCATCCACTGCACATCACCTTCGCCGATGATGCCACTGTTGCCATAGCTGTCGTGATGTGCAATGCGACCCTGGTAGGCAATGGTTACTGTTTCAAATCCACGGTGTGGATGAACGCCAACTCCCCTGGGCGAATCGGTTGGGCTGAAATCAATTTTTGCATTATAGTCCATTAGAAAAAAAGGGCTCATTCTTTTTTTATCAATCAAATGACCCGGGAAAAAACTATGTACCCGGAAACCATCGCCAACCATATGTGCAGGTGGGGGAGCAATAACCGCTTCAATAGATTTTAAATTTGTATGCATAATCAGGATATTTTTAGCAACGATCTTTTTGTCTTTTGTCAATAATACTTTCTGCCAGCCATAAAAACTCGGACGTGAAATTGTGTATGCTGTGTTCAAATTTTTCATCAAGAAGCTTTCCGCTTGCATCAAATTTTTTATCTACACCCGGAACCAACAACAGGTATGGCGAACCGATACCAAACAGTGCATGCACCAATAATTGCATTTGCTGTGCTGCCCGTATACCACCCATGCCTCCAGGAGATGCGGTAACTATGCCAAATGCTTTATGATGTTGCTTGGGAAAATGATCCAATAGGTTTTTCATTGCAGAGGAATAGCTGCCATTGTATTCTGGTGAAACCAATATGAAGGCATTTGCTTCAAACATCCTTTTGGTGAGTGGTTTAAATTCATCCGGGGTATTTTCAATTGAACTAAATACCGCATTTATAGGAGGAAGATTCCAATCCTGTAAATTAATCAGGCCTACCTGATGGGTTGTACATTTTGATAAATTTTCCTGTAAATGCAGGGCAACCCGTTTGGTAATACTTTCCTTTCTGGGACTTCCTGAAATGATCTCGATATTCATATGTTATTTAATAATTTTTCAAAGTAGTTGAAAATGCAAAAGTATCTTCTTTTAAATTAAGCCATTATTTTATAAAAAAACCTGCACACGGCAGGTTTTTGAATGAGTTGAAAGAATTGTTTATTTCAGAACAGGCAGCATGATTTTTGACGCATTTAAGGATTCATGCAAAACCTGTATGGTTGATTTGATAAAATCTTTTTCGTTGGCTTCATAGATATTTAAAAACTGTTGTGGGTTTCTGTCGGCTAACGGAAACCAACTACTCTGAATCTGGATCATCAGCCGATGCCCTTTTTTAAATGTATGTGCCACATCAGGCAGCTCAAATTTTACGTTTTCTGTTTTATTCGGTTTCATTGCCACAGGATATTCAAAACTGTTTCTGAATTTCCCACGCATAATTTCTCCCCGAACCAGCATCTGGTAACCTCCCATCGGATAGGATCCGCCAATGCTCCGGTTCGGTTGTGCATTATCACCAGTGTAGGCAAAATCATCCGGAAAAACATCAATCAGTTTTACCACAAAATCGGCATCTGTTGTAGAAATTTTAACCAATAAATCAGCAATAACGGAACCGCCTAGTATTAAATCTTCCGTCAGGATTTCTGTTTCAAAACTGATTACATCTGTTCTGCGATTTGCAAACCGTTGATCATCGGTCATGTATTCCCGGGTACGGCTTTGATGGACATCTTCGGTATATGGAACCGGTTTTGCCGGATCACTGATGTATTCGGTAAAACTATTTTTGTGTGTTGGTGCTGTCCAGGAAAGCTTTCCGGCATCTTGCAGATAGATTGCTTTATCTTGTTTTTGCTCCGGGGGCCATACCTCAAATTGTTTCCAATTATTTTCTCCGGTAAAAAATATATTGGCTCCATTTATTTTACTGATATCACCCTTGCCTTTTAAATGATAATTGAAAAAGGGAATTTCAATATTGTTCTGATACCAATGCGAGGTATTGGCAGAGAATTTTACATTACCCAATTTGCTGCCATCGTTAGAAGCCCATTGACCATGAGACCAGGGACCCATGACTATTTTGTTATTGGTTTGCGGACTTTGTTTTTGAATGGCCTTGTATAAATTCCAGGCACCAAAGCAATCTTCTGCATCAAACAATCCTCCAACAGTAAGCATAGCCGGTTTTATATTATACATGGCTACTCTTGCATTCCGCGACTTCCAAAAATCATCGTAATTAGGGTGCTGGTACATTTCGTGCCAGAATTTAATGCTGTCACCCATTTTTACGGCAAGATTTTTTAGTGTGGCTGTTTCCAGGTAAAATTTGTAATTGTCTTTTATTTTAAATTGATATCCCGGAGAACCAACCGTAGTTGGTTTTGGACGGGGTTTTCCGAAAGAAGAATAAAATACAAATCCATCCATCGGAAAGAAAACTCCATTATGGTGAAAATCATCTCCCATGAACCAATCGGTAACAGGAGCTTGCGGACTGACAGCTTTTAATGCCGGATGGTTACTGGCAGCAGTCATGGTAGTATAAAATCCGGGATATGAAATTCCAAAAGTTCCAACTTTCCCATTATTAGATGAAATATTCTTGATTAGCCAATCTATGGTATCATAGGTATCGCTGGCTTCATCTGTTTCATTATTTTTTTTATTGGCATTAAAAGGACGTACATCTACAAACTCGCCTTCACTCATCCAACGGCCTCTTACATCCTGTGTAACCATAATATAGTTTTCACGCAGATAATAACGTTGATAGCTATTCCAGTAACTGTTGAAATTGGATTCGCCGTAAGGAGCACAACTGTACGGTGTTCTTTTCATCAAAAAAGGATGTAGCTCTGTGTTATCGTTTGGTAAATAAATAGACGTGAAAAGTTTTACTCCATCCCGCATGGGAATATAGCGTTCAATTTTAGTATAGTTTTCCCTGATCCATGCAGAATCCTGTGCATTTTGTGCAAAAAGGAAAATTGGAATTAAAAAAAGAAATAAAAAGACAGAACGTTTCATAATTATTAGTTTTGAGTATCTAATGTAAACAAATTGTTTAAACTATGCACACGAACGAAGAATTGATGCACAAATTCTATACTGCTTTTCAGCAACTGGATTATAAGACCATGCAGTCCTGTTATGCCGATGAAGTGATTTTTTATGATCCGGTTTTTGAAACACTGATCAATGAGGAATTGATGGCTATGTGGGAAATGCTTTGCAAAAAGGCAAAAGATTTTTCCCTGACCTTTACCGATGTGGAAGCTGATGAAGAATATGGAACCTGTACTTGGGTGGCCACCTATACATTTTCGAAAACAAATAGGAAGGTTGTAAACAAAGTCAAGGCACATATGCGTTTTAAGGACGGTAAAATAATTGAACATACCGATCAGTTTAATTTATGGTCATGGAGCGAACAGGCATTGGGGTTATATGGAAAACTGTTGGGTTGGAGTGTATTCATTCAACGGAAAATCAGGAAGTCGGCTCAGAAAAATCTGGCAGATTACATGAACAAACATTATCCAGTGATGTAAAAACTATTAAAAATTATTATGGCAAACAGAAGAAAATTTTTACAAAACTCTTTTTTAGGAAGCCTTGGATTGCTCATCAATAAAAAGAATGACATTGGTTGTGAAAGTTATTTTCAATCAACTGTTCTCGATAAGCCGGTTGTAGTATCAACCTGGGATGCTGGCCTGGCCGCAAACAAAGTAGCCTGGGAAGTTTTGAATAAAGGTGGACGGGCATTGGATGCCGTAGAAAAAGGAGTGATGGTCACTGAAGATTCGCAGAACTGTTGTGTTGGTTTGGGTGCAAACCCCGACCGGGATGGTTTTGTAACATTGGATGCCTGCATCATGGATGAATTTTCGAATTGCGGCAGTGTAGGTTTCCTGGAACGGATCAAACATCCGATTTCGGTTGCAAGACGTGTGATGGAAAAAACACCACACGTGATGCTGGTAGGTGAAGGTGCACAACAGTTTGCCATTGCTGAAGGTTTCCCGTTGGAAGCAAAAAAACTTTCGGATGAAGCAAAGAAAGCATATGAAAACTGGTTAAAAAGAAATGAGTATAAACCGCCTTCCATTAATATTGAAAACCTGCCTGTCCGGCAGTCAGTCAAAAAGGATCATGGTCCATTTGCTCCTGCTAAACTGGAGGATGGCGAATGGAATCACGATACCATCGGCATGGTAGCCATGGATGCCAAAGGAAATTTAAGTGGCAGTTGTACAACCAGTGGGGCAGGATTTAAAATGAGGGGAAGATTAGGTGATTCGCCGATAATCGGTGGCGGTCTTTTTGTCGACAATGAAGTAGGTGCCGCCACTGCAACAGGTCAGGGGGAAGATGTCATCCGGATTTGCGGTACGCATACTGTAGTGGAACTGATGCGTCAGGGATTGACTCCAGAACAAGCATGCAAGCAAGCTGTTGAAAGAATTATCAGAATAAAAGGGGTGAAGGTTAAAGAGATACAGGTTGGTTTTTTAGCGGTAAACAAAAAAGGAGAGTTTGGTGCATTTGCCATTCATAAAGGGTTTTCATATGCCGTAAAAAATAAGGAGGAAGAAAAACTATATACTTCTAAAAGCCATTTTTCATAAAAATAATTGGTTTAAAATACATGCCTGAATCTGACAATAAATTTATTATAGAGATAGCTACATCAGATTTTGTAACAACAAAATCGGCAGTAGATGGCGGAGCCGACCGCATAGAACTTTGTGCCAACCTTGCCGAAGGGGGAACTACTGCATCATATGGATTGATAAAGAAATGCAGAGAGTCTTTTAATGTGTTATTGTATCCAATCATTCGTCCAAGGGGTGGCGATTTTCTGTATACGGACAAGGAGTATGAGATCATGTTGGCTGATGCAAAAATGACTAAGGACTTGGGTTGTGATGGGATAGTGATTGGATTATTAAATAAAGATGGAACAGTGGATATAAAAAGAACATCCGTACTTATTGAATTGGTTTATCCTTTGGGAGTTACTTTTCACCGTGCATTTGACCGTTGTAATAATCCTTTTGAAGCAATGGAGCAATTGATAAATATTGGGTGCGAACGGATTCTTACATCCGGACAAAAACCTTCTGCTCCCGATGCTGTTGATTTAATTTCGAAATTATATCAAGTGGCAGATGAACGAATCATCATCATGCCGGGAAGCGGTGTAAGAACAGATAATATAAAAATGCTTGCCGATAAAACCGGTTGCAGGGAATTTCATTCATCTTTAAGATCCAAGCGAAAATCAGCCATGGAATTTATTCATCCGTCTTTTGAAATGAGCGAGGAAAGTTATTTTAACAATGCCATTGATGTGCAGGAAGTGATTTCATTTCGGTATGCTTTAGAAAATTAATGAATATACGTTGAAGTGTTATTTTAATAGTTTTCCGTTTAATGAGTAATGGCCTCCCCAAACCCCCGTCCGAACAATTCATCCGGGCGGACCTCCAAAGGAGGGGCTTAACATCACACAAAGCCAGCTTGTTGAAAATTTGTTTATTTTAGTAAATAAAAACCAGCATTATGAGGACATTCATTTTATTTTTTGCAGTTGCTATTTTTATCATTGCCTGTAATAATACCGAAACAAAAAAAGCTGAACCGGTAGTGGAGGAAACAACGGAGGATATCACGAAAGATCCGGTATACCAAGCTGCACTGGCTATTGAAGCAAAAAGCGATTGTATTACCTGTCATAAATTGGATGAAAAATTGATTGGCCCATCCTATAAGGATATTGCAACAAAATATGCTGCCAACCAGGAAGAAATGATTCCAAAGCTTGCAGCAAAAATTATTTCAGGAGGACAAGGTGTTTGGGGTGAAGTACCCATGACGCCTCACTCTGCTTTAACAAAAGAAGAAGCCCAGACGCTTGTAAAATATATTTTCCTTTTAAATAAATAAGCTAGCCAGCATAAAAAATGGAGCTTTTAAGAAGCTCCATTTTTTATTAATCTACTTGCGTAATTTTTATAACATTTGTTGGTAAATGCAGATGTACAGGCGTACTTCCGGTATTGATGACAATGTCTCCATTTTTGATAAATCCTCTTTCTTTCAGTATGTCTATTTGACCGGCTAATATTTCATCCAGGCTTTCTTCTTCGCCATAATAAAAGGCACGAACTCCCCAACTGAGTGATAATTGGTTCACTAAACTTCTTTCTTTAGTGAAAATAAATAAGGGGCTTTTGGGTCGGTACGAACTAAGCATAAAAGCGGTGTATCCACTTTGAGTCATACCTATTAAAGCTTTTGCATTTACATCCTTGGCAAGTTTACAGGCATTGTAGCAAATGGCATCACTTAAAAAGGAAGGAGAGTGGTGCTTTGGTTCTAATTCTTCTTCCAGGTTGTATTTATATTCCTCCCTTTCTGCTTCAATAATTATTTTCCGCATGGTTTCAACTACCAATGTTGGATTTTGCCCTGTTGCAGTTTCACCACTTAGCATTACCGCATCTGCACCATCAAGCACTGCATTAGCAACATCAGTAACTTCACTTCTGTTGGGTTGATTTCGTTCAATCATGCTTTCCATCATTTGTGTAGCAACGATGACAGGTTTTGCACGGTGTAAACATTTTTTGATGATCTGTTTTTGAATCAATGGAACCTGTTCAATTGGAATTTCTATACCCAGGTCGCCACGGGCAATCATGATGGCGTCAGAAGCAAAGATAATGTCACGGATATTCAGCAGAGCTTCCGGCTTTTCAATTTTTGCAATGATTTTGGCTTTTGATTTTTGTTCATCCAGTTTACC
>JAYWCV010000037.1:0-10273 GCA_043780275.1 Chitinophagaceae bacterium | reverse complement strand
CTGGCACTTTTTACCACTTGTGGTAAAAACATTTTTCCGCTGCCAAACAAATCGCCAACCACATTCATGCCATCCATTAATGGACCTTCAATGACATGTAAAGGCCTTGGATATTTTAGCCGGGCTTCTTCTGTGTCAATATCAATATAGTCTGTTATACCATTCACCAAAGAATGCTTTAACCGTTCTTCCACAGAGGCTTCACGCCAGCTTTCATCTCTTTCATTCACTTTTCCTTTGGCCTTTACTGATTCTGCAAAACGGATTAATTTTTCTGTGGATTCATTGTTATCATTATTGATGTTCAGGATTACATCTTCGCATAATTTTTTTAATGCAGGTTCAATTTCATCATATACTACCAATTGGCCGGCATTAACGATACCCATATCCATACCAGCTTTGATGGCATGGAATAAAAAAACCGAATGCATGGCTTCACGAACATGATCATTGCCACGAAATGAAAAAGACATGTTACTGACACCACCACTTATTTTTGTCAGTGGCATTAATTTTTTTATTTCTCTGATGGCTTCAATAAAATCGACCCCGTAATTATTGTGTTCTTCCATTCCGGTTGCTATGGCAAAAATATTGGGGTCGAAAATAATATCCTGTGGAAGGAAGCCAACTTTCTTGGTTAGAATTTTATAGGCTCTATGGCATATTTCCACTTTGCGTTTTTTTGTATCTGCCTGCCCTTGTTCATCAAAAGCCATGACAATAACAGATGCACCGTAATTCTGACAGATGATGGCTTGTTCAATAAAATTATCTTCCCCTTCTTTTAATGAAATGGAATTGACTATACATTTTCCCTGAACGCATTTTAAGCCTGCTTCGATGATTGAAAACTTCGAACTGTCGATCATGATCGGAATTTTTGCAATATCGGGTTCCGATTGAACGAGGTTTAAAAATTTAGTCATGGCCTCTACACCATCCAGCATGGCATCGTCCATATTCACGTCGAGTATCTGCGCACCATTCTCTACTTGTTGCCTGGCAACACTTAAAGCTTCGTCAAAAAGATTATCACGTATCAGCCGTGCAAATTTTTTCGAACCCGTCACATTGGTTCTTTCACCAACATTTACAAAATTTGAATCGGGTCGAACCACTAATGGTTCCAATCCGGCTATTCTTAAAAAAGAAGTTACCTGCTCTGTTTTTTCTGAGAAAGAAAAACCTGAATCAGTGCCTTCGTTTTGTATAGTTGTGCTCATGCTAAATCTTGTTTTTGTTTCTTATGCTTGATCTATTGTTTGAAATTGGAGAGCTCTGGGTTTAATATTTTTTACCTGTTCGGCAATATGTTTAATGTGTTCTGGTGTGGTACCACAACATCCGCCTACTATATTTACGAATCCTTCTTTGGCCCAATCTTCAATAAAATGTGCTGTTTCATGTGGTTGCTCATCATATTCACCCATGGCATTTGGCAGGCCTGCATTGGGGTATGCCGAAGTATAGCAGGAGGCTAAATGAGACAGCTCTTCAATATAAGGCCGCATTTCTTTTGCCCCCAATGCACAATTCAAACCAATACTTATTGGGTTTATATGCATGACAGATGTATAGAATGCTTCCAATGTTTGTCCGCTAAGTGTTCGTCCGGATGCATCGGTAATGGTGCCACTGATCATAACAGGAAGCCCCCCCACCCCCCAAAGGGGGGATTGGGTCGTTTGAAAATATTTTTTAATGGCATAGATAGCCGCTTTTGCATTGAGCGTATCAAAAATGGTTTCTATTAAAAGAATATCAACACCGCCTTCAACCAATGCTTTTACCTGGTCGAAATACGCATCGGCTACTTCATCAAATGTTACGGCCCGATAACCGGGATCATTTACATCGGGAGACAGCGACAAGGTTTTATTCATGGGACCGATGGCACCAGCAACAAACGGACGATTTTCTCTATCCGGGTTTTTTTGCATGAACTGATCTACTGCTTCTCTTGCAGCTTTTGCTGCTGCAGTATTTATTTCAAACGACAGATCTTCCATGCCATAGTCGGCCATGGAAATGCGCTGTGCATTGAAGGTATTCGTTTCAATGATATCGGCGCCGGCTTCAAGATATTGTAAATGGATTGCGGTGATGATTTGTGGTTGGGTGATGGATAGCAAATCATTATTGCCTTTTAAATCGGAAGGCCAGTCCTTGAATTGCTCGCCCCGATAATCTGCTTCACTTAATTTATATTGCTGAATCATGGTACCCATGGCACCGTCGATGATCAGTATTCTTTTTGCAAGTTGTTCTCTAAGTGCATTCATCTCTTTTTGTTTTTTAGTCTTTCAAAATTTCTACAACCCAGCTCAATAGAGTTACAAGTTGTAAAAGAGTGCGACCCTCCTTCGCTAAAGCTTCGGCGGGCAGGCGCAACTGATGCTCAATAGCATTCCGATTGCCGGCCAAAAAAAATTAATTGAACTGATAAACGTGAGAAACTGAAGTGTGGGTTTCCTGGCGTTTATTAGTTCAGTTTTTTTGAAAACCAAGGTTTTCGTAACAGGGTGAACAATAAACAAATCCGCCTGTGGGAGCAAAGATAAGATAATGAGCCTTAAAATTCAGCATTAACGGTTGGAAACATAATTCTCGACCGGCAGGCGGTTTTGCAGGCTGCGGGCCAATGTCATTTCATCGGCATACTCGAGTTCGCCGCCAAAAGAAATGCCACGGGCAATAGTAGTAATGCGGACTTTATGTGCCTGCAATTTTTTTTGTATATAGTAAATGGTTGTGTCGCCCTGGATATTCGGGTTCAATGCAAATATGATCTCTTCTGTTTTTTCTTTTTCTACCCGGTTAATCAACGATTCGATATTCAATTGATCGGGTCCTATCCCATCTAATGGAGAAATTACACCACCCAACACATAATAGGTGCCGTTGTATTGCTGCGTACTTTCAATGGCAATGACATCCCGTATATTTTCTACCACACAAATGATTTCCTGTTTGCGGATGGAGTTGGAACAGATGGAACAGATATCACCATCGGCTACATTGAAACAACGGTGACAGAATTTTATCTGGTTTCTCATTTTTGTAATAACCTCACTGAAATGCGAAACTTCGTTGGGCTCCTGTTTTAATAAATGCAATACAAGACGCAGGGCTGTTTTTTTACCAATACCCGGAAGCTTGGCAAATTCGTTCACGGCATTCTCTAATAATACAGATGGGAATTGCATAGGGCAAAGATAAAGACTGTATAATAATCGGTTTGTAATTAATTAACTGGCTCCTTAAGATTATTTTATTTTATCCGGAACAGTAATTTCAAATTCATTAATCCAATTGGGTTTGACAATTATTTTTTGCTCAATCGGGATAACGATTTCGGGTTGTACATGTTTTTCAAAAAATATTCCGGGGTCCCAAATGCCATTTTTATTTTTATCGTTTAATATCCGTATCTGGTAGTCGCCGGGTTTGAAAAAATGATAATTAAATGTTTCTGATTTTAATGGGAAAGAATTCATCAGTGTATTACCGGTGAAAAATAAAAGAACGGGGTTGTCGGCGAGAATTAAATTTTTAAATTGAATTTTTACTGAACCATAGTCAGTTTGTTTCCTGGTAAAAAAAGTAATTGTATCGATAGTTGAATGTTTTCTGTTCATCGTGTCTTCTGCAAATTCCTTTTCAAGAATTATGTGATACTCCGTGTTTTCTTTCCAGTTTGTATGCAGGGTTAGTTTTGTAGATGTACTGTCTTTTGTCCAGTTGTAATTGCTAACCGGTTTAAATGCTGAATCAGTTGAAAATTTAATCTTTGTGCTGTCATAAGATTTTATCGGCATCAAAAAATCCAATTCAAAATCTTTTTCCAGATCAAGTTGATTCGCTTGCAGATTATTTAGAGGTTTGAAAAATTTATCAGACTCATCCAGTTTTATTTTTGCTTTAGGAGAAACATTTTCAAGGTAAGCAAACAGGATATGTTCGGTGGTATCTTTGCTGACAATAACAGGAGAATCTAAAAATGCAAACAGTTGATCTTTGCCTAATAATTTCCCCATGCCGGATTCATCTTTCATCGCATACAGATAAAAGGTTCCTGCAGGCAGGTTTTTGAAAACGAAATGACCTTTATTATTCAATCTTGTTGCATAGCGGGGTTTGCTATAAATAATGGCTGAATCGTCCTCTCGTCTATGTAAAATGGCTAATAATGTACTATCGGTAATCCCGGTTTCTGCAATAATTACTTTGCCGGATAATGTTAAGGAGTCGAGATAGGAACCGGTAGAAAAAGTAAACGTAAATCCTTTTTTTATATTCCCTTCATTCACATCTTTGACGGCATCACCAAAATTGAAAGAATAGGTGGTGTTTTCTTCCAATGAATCTTTGAGATTTACGGTTAGTGTTTTTAACTTGGAATTGACAATGGGGTTTATTTGCTGAATAGGCGAAATGATCAATTGTTGTTGAATGTTTTGTACATCTATATACTCATCAAAAACCATCGTTAGTTTTTGTCCACTAAAATTAAGTGCAGAGTCTTTTGGAAATGAACTTGACATTTTAGGGGGTAAACTATCTCTCAAACCACCGGTTGGCGGTATAATATTTGCACAACCAGTGCCGGCCATCAAGCCAATAACCATTGTACAGATTAATAAAAACGCCGGAATTACTCTTTGATTCATCATATTGAAACTGCTGGAAAGTGCAAACTTAATCTGTTTGCATGTATTCTATACGTTCAGGTCAATTACTCAGATTGATTCTTCTTCATCTTCTGTTTCTATTTCGTGCATGGCAATGGCCATATTATTGGTTATTACAAAATTGCACCAATGACAATCTGCTTTGCCACATCCTGTATAAAAATCCCTGTTTTGAATTTTTTCCCAGACCGTTTTTATTTGATGTGAAACCGTTTCAATGTCTTCTGGTTGAATAACAAGCTTGGCTTTCTTGTATTTTTTTGATTTATCGGGTTCGATGAAATCGAATTCGGTACTGACCACTTTCCAGTCTTTCTGGTCGTAGTTGTCTACTAATATTTTATAAAAAACAGCCTGTCTCCAGTAATCACCTCCATTCGGATTTTTTTCATTGGGTGGTTTTAGTTTTTCAATTGCATTATCGGGATTGCCCGATTTGTAATCGACCACATTCACATTTTTGCCATCAAATTCCAGTTTGTCGAGCTTTCCTTTTAATGGCACATTTCTAACTACAACGTTTCGGATATTTCGTTCAATGGCTACAATTTTATTGACAAACGGAACCTGAGTATCGTAATAATTTTCCAACACACCGTGGCCATAATCTATTTTATTTTTGAATTGTTCGTTGGTAAAACTTTCCCGGTGCCGGTTCATATACCATTCAAAATATTCGATGAATTCTTTTTTGTCCGGAAAGAGGTTGTCGTTCTTTTGCATTTTCCTGAAAAGCTGTTCCAGCGCATAATGCACAGCAGAACCAAATTCGGTGGCTTCGTTTTTCGGTGATGGAATGCGGATCAGGGTTTTAAAATAAAACTCTAATGGACATGAAAGATAATTGTTGAGAGCCGTTACGTTCATGACAAATTTGTCAAGAATACGGTCCACAAAATCGGCTTCCATTTTTTCCAGTTCTGGTGCTGCCGGCTCATCAAAATACAATGCCGCAAAAGATGCCAAAACTTCATTGCTGATAAATACTTTTTCCACCGGAAGTTCGTGTTTATCGAGAATTTCGGCAATAAACATAGAAGGCTCCTGTTCTTTTCCATCTGCTTTAAATTTACTCCACGAAATTTGCAGATGCTTTTCGGCACGGGTCAATGCTACATAAAACAATCGTCGAAGTTCTTCATCATCTGTCTTTTTTAAAGATGTAGAAAATAAGTTGTCAGGATAAGAATATCCTCCACCCGGTTTTCTTTTTTTCTCCCATAAATTGGCATTACATCCAACAAAAAATACTTTTTCAAATTCCAATCCTTTCGATCCGTGAGTCGTCATCAGGTTGAC
This sequence comes from Chitinophagaceae bacterium, assembly GCA_043780275.1. GTDB lineage: Bacteria > Bacteroidota > Bacteroidia > Chitinophagales > Chitinophagaceae > MGR-bin208. The sequence continues at coordinate 4,277 of JAYWCV010000037.1, read as the reverse complement.
GCCTTTATCGGTTCCGCTTATATGAACCAAAGACAAACTCAGATCTTCTTTTATCATCAATTCTATGGTCTTCATAAAGGAGGCAAGATTCAATAAAGGGTTTCGGTGAGTTTCCTCTTTGATAAAATCAAATATGGCTGTAACTACCTGTAAATACTCTATTTTTTCAGGTGAAAGCATGATGTATTTCAGGATACCGGTTTCCCTGATTACCGATTCAAAAAGATGCTGAAGAGTCAGGTTGGGAACATTGGTTATTAATTTTTCAATAGCTTCGCCGGCTTTTTTCAGTTCTTTGTTTTTAGTATCTGAAAAAAGATCTTTGGCCGGTTCGTTTGTTCGCTGATGAATTAATAATCTCAGCGAAACCGGGTTGTCAGAATATTTAAGCGTTGCACATTCGGCTGTAATTTTCGCAATTTCAATGGCTGGTATGTTGAACCACTCGGCATGCAGCAATTCAAACAACATTTCATCGGCACTGAAAGGCATTTCCTGTTCGGCAGCCAGGTATCGCAGAATCAGTACTATTTTTTTCGCCAATGGAATTTCCAGCAGATTTTCAAATCGTTTACTGTAAACAGGTATATTCCTGAGTTTGAAATAGCCGGTCAGTTCGTTGCCGTATTTATGTTCTTTATAAATGATGCCGATTCTTCCGGGTGCTGTTCCCTGTGCAATTAATTTTTCAACCTGTATGGTAATGTCAATGATTTCCTGTTTCTGTGTTTCGTATTCTTTCAATACAGGCGGGTGTTTCAGGTCTTTTATTTCTGGATGAGAAGAGGAAAGTTCCTTGCTCAGATTATCGATTTGTTTTACCAGTCTTTCCTCATTCCGGTCGATCAGTGATTTTGAAATGTCGAGGATTGGTTGTGTAGAGCGATAGTTTTTAGTGAGCACAACGGTTAATAAACTATCCTTATAACTGTTTGCAAAGCGGAGCATATTTTCTACGTTGGCTCCCTGGAAACGGAAAATACTCTGGTCATCATCACCCACCACAAATACATTCGGTTCATCCCAATAACTGATGAGCAATTCTATCAACCGGTTTTGCGTACCGCTTGTATCCTGAAATTCATCTACCAAAATATATTGAAAACGTTCCTGGTAATCGGCCAGCACATTTTTATTTTCTTCAAAAACCCTAATCACCCAATTGATCATGTCATCAAAATCGTATCGGTTTCTTTTGCGCATGGTTGCCTGAAAAGAATCGAATTCATGAATGGCAGCCCGAAGCTTTTCCATCTTCTCCACTTCTTCATCCATTTTGTTTTGCTTCAGATCGCCGGCATTAAACTCTTTGTATTTTTTTTTGTAAACAAATGCATCCCGGTTAGGAAGGTCGGCAATGTATTCATCAATTTTCTGTTCAATAAAAGAAGCGGTCCAGCCTTCTTTTTTCATGGTACTGAACAAGTTCTTCAGATTATTTATTTCGTAATACACGTCGCCTCTGAACCGTTTCAAAAGATGGTTTTTTGGAAAAGAATCAATCAGTTCCTTCATCATTTCAATGCGTTCCAGGTCTGAAACAGCATCGAGTGTTGTTTTTTCAAACAGGGAAAGGTTTTCCTGAATCACATCATTACAAAAAGCATGGAACGTATAAATATTTACTTTGTACGCATCGGGACCAATGAAGGTTAACAATCTTTTGCGCATAGCCACGGCACCGGCATCTGTGTATGTAAGGCAAAGAATATTATCGGGCCCAGTGTCCGGTTCCATCAGTATTTTAGCAATCCGGGCACTTAGTATCTGTGTCTTTCCGGTACCGGGTCCGGCAATCACCATCACGGGGCCTTCCAGTTGGTTAACTGCCAGCTGTTGCTGTTCGTTCAGGTTATTAAACTCTTCGGTAAATCGTTGTATCAATTTCTCTCGTTGTATTGACATGTTCTGTTGAAATTTTCAAAATCAAATGGTTAAGGAACAAGTTAATTTAAAAAATGAAAAACTGTTCTTCACTTCGGGTTATTTTTCTTTTTTGTGGAGAAAATTGCTGATAAAAAAAGCCCCGAACAGTTCGGAGCTTTTTAACAAGTTTAATGAAGCCTATCCAGGAACTCTGGAAATATATTTCTGAATCTCCTTTAGCTGATCGATAATTTGCGGAGTAGTTGGGTTTAATTTTTTTGCTTTTCTGAAAAAATCTTTTGCTGCACGAAATTCTCTCTTATTCATCATCAGGCTGCACATTTGCAAATAGGCTGCTGCCTGGTTTTCCTTATCGGGTAATCCTTTACGGATAGCCGAACGAATATAGCTTTCGGCCTGTTTCAAATTATTCTTCTGCATCTGTATCATACCCAACTGTAATAAACTTGCTCCCTCGGCTTCTTTCATGGGCATACCAAGGTCTAATCCTTTTTTCATCATGATCTCAGCTCCGTCATAATCCTGTTTCGACATGGCTATATTCCCTTTGAGGGTATAAAAAACCGAACGAATAGGTTTATAAAGAAGATTGGGATATTTGACCGAACTGATGATTTTCTCAGCCTCATCAATATTTCCGCTTTCCAGATGCACTTGAATTAAACGGAGTGGACCGAAAAAAAAATGCCCAAGTATCAGAATTAATCCAACAAAATATAAGGGGAAAGCGGGCCAGAAACCCGAATAGTAATTGGCAACGCCGCCTAAAATGGCCAAAAGGAAACCCAATTGAAGCCGGTATTTAATGATAAGATTATAAAATTTCATGCATCACAATTTTGGGTTGCAAAGATAGGGTTTAACAAGAAAGGAGTTTTTAAATTCTTGTATGCATACATCCTAAGCATGTAGACGCAGGTTAAAAAATGGGAAGGAGTTTGATGATCAACACCCGTTAAAATTTTTACTAACTGTAATATGAATTTTCTGACTATCGGTTGAATAAAAAGTAAGCTGTAAACATTAAAACCCCGCCGAAGCAGGGTTTTAATAAAGCCAACCAATTATTGCATTTCTTTTGTGGCTTCTAAAAGCGGTTGCCTGTCTATATATTGGCCAATGAAATCAACTTTACCTGCATCATTATAATGGCTGGTATTATGAACCCAAAAACTAAGTTTTTTTCCGTTCTTATACTTTACATTGGCCAAAGCCCAATGTAGTACCCATTTTCCGGTAGCTGCAAACTTCGATTGTTGAACATTTACTTTTATAGGAAGAACAATATGTTCAGAGAAACTTAATGAATCAATCAATTTCCAACGGCCTTTATAATAATCCTGAATAGCTTTTTTGCCAACCAGGCTGTCGCCACCTGACCATAATTGACGGACATTTTCATCGTAATTTGCAGTCATGCCATCTATATCAGCACGGGCAAATGCATTTAGTGCATTTTTAGCATCATCCCCTTCACTTAGTTCAAGCAATTGATCACCTGTTTTTGGTTCTGTAGCCGTTACTGTTTCTGCTGCATCTGTTGCTTCTTTTTTCTCCGTATTACAAGCAAACAAACTAGCGGATAGGAAAATTCCTAAAAGCAATTTTTTCATAATGTTTTGTTTAATGAATGAATAAATAATAATTCCTGTTTTTACAAGATGCGGTGTATATTTTCAGAAGGTTTGAAGGAATATCTAAAATAAACATTTTGAAATTGCTGTCAAATAATAATTTAACATGATATATTCTTGTTTAACTCGTTAGCTGAAAAAGGCTATGGTTAAAAGGCAGATACTATCTGCTGTAAAATATCCCCGTCCAACTGGCGTCAGCCGGGCGGGCCCGTCCGAACAGAGTTCATCCGGGCGGATTTAGGAAACTTCTTTTCTACTTAAGTAGCCCCGCCAAGAATCGAACTTGGATCTAAAGTTTAGGAAACTTCTATTCTATCCATTGAACTACGGGGCCAGTTTGATTTTGAATTGAGCAATTCATTCAAACAAGGATGCAAATATAGTCATGCGGCAGAAAAAATAGTACTAAAAAAGTACCATTTGTCTGTGATTTTTAGATGAACTGTAGTGATAGAAAGCTTTATTTTTTCTTTGATAGACCTAATTCACCAAAACGGATTAGTTCTTTTGGATTAATAAAACCAATTGTATAAGTGACCACTTTGCCGGTTTTATCAAGTATAAGCAATGTCGGATAGGAGTTTACATTATATTTTTCAGCTAATTTCAATCCATCTCCTTTTTCCATATCAAAAGCCACATTGATGAAATTGGCGTTGAAGAATTTACCGGCTTTTTCATCTTTAAACGTTTTATTCTTCAGCATTTTACAGGGTCCGCACCAGGTTGTATACGCATCTAAAAATATCAGCT
>JAYWCV010000036.1:0-4899 GCA_043780275.1 Chitinophagaceae bacterium | reverse complement strand
ATGGATGGAGAACTGGATGGTTTTATAAAAGCGTATTTGATGCGTGAGAAGGAAGCGGATAGTTAAATTCTTTACATTTGATTATGCAAAAGCCGGTTTTAAATAAAAGAATTTTCTGGGATGTGAATTTTGATTCAATTGATTATGATGATAAATATGGGTTTGTAATTGAACGTGTATTTGAAAGAGGCGATGTATGCGACATCAGGGAGGTAAGGAGATATTATAATGATGAGAAAATAAAAAAAGTTCTTATAGAAGCTAAGTATTTGCCGGAAATTAAAATGTACCTTGCTTCTGCTATTTTTGATATACTTCCTGTAAACTTCAGATGCTATACACAAACACAGTCCATGAAGGAACTCTGGCCATATTAAATGAGTTGATGGTCATTGAAGAGTTGGCTGCTTTTTCTTTGGTTGGCGGCACGGCTCTGGCTTTAAAATTCGGGCACCGTATTTCAGAAGATATTGATTTATTTAGTGAAACGGATTTTGACAAAACAACAATCCAGGCCGCTTTGCAAAAAAAATTCGGGAAACGTTTTATTTATGAAGAAAGGGGAAATCCATTGGGTATTTTTTGTTTTATTGAGGATATAAAACTTGATTTAGTAAAACACAAGTTTCCGCTAATCAGGCCACTATGTGTTGAAAACGGAATAAGATTTTACAGTACGGAAGATATTACCGCAATGAAAATAGCAACCATACTGCGAAGGGCAAAAAAAAAGGATTTTTGGGATATTGCAGAATTATTAAACCATTATTCAGTTGACAATTTTATACATTTTTTCTTTGAAAAGTTTCCGGAGCAAATGCTTTTGATATCCATACCTCAGGCTATGACTTATTTTACGGAGGCAGCATCTGACGAGGATCCGAAAACTTTGAACGGACAAACATGGGAAAGTGTAAAAAAGATTATTAGTAAATCAGTAAAAGAATATTTAAAATAATTTATCATGAATCTTGGTTACTTCAACTACCCGATGCCGGTAAACGAACCGGTTTTAAATTATGCAGCAGGATCTGCAGAAAAAGCAAATCTGAAAGCAGCTTTAGCTGATTTGAAAAACCAGTCAATCGATGTTCCGATGTATATCGGAAATAAGGAAGTGAGGACCAATGAAAAAGTGGCGATTCATCCTCCGCATGAAACAGCTCATATTCTGGGGCATTTTAATGCAGGCACGGAAAAACATGTGCATCTGGCTATTGAAGCCGCATTAGGAGCTAAAGAAGCCTGGGAGAATATGAATTGGGAAAGCCGTGCAGCCATCTTTTTAAAAGCAGCCGATTTACTGGCTACAAAATATCGTCCATACATCAATGGTACAACGATGCTTGGTCAAAGTAAGAATGTTTATCAGGCCGAGATTGATGCAGCTTGTGAGTTCATCGACTTTCTTCGGTTCAATGTGCATTTTTTAAGTGAAATATATAAACAACAGCCCATCAGTTCGGCGGGTATCCATAATCGTTTAGAATGGCGGCCACTGGAAGGATTTGTGCTGGCAATTACGCCATTTAATTTTACCGCCATTGGCGGAAACTTGCCTTTATCAGCTGCGATGTGTGGCAATGTGGTTGTTTGGAAACCGGCGTTTACACAGATTTACTCTGCGCAAATGATTATGCGGATTATGAAAGAAGCTGGTTTACCGGATGGAGTGGTTAATCTGATTTATGTTGATGGACCAACAATCGGTAAAGTTTGTTTCAGTCACCGTGATTTTGGAGGTGTACATTTCACCGGATCAACAGGTGTTTTCAATTATATGTGGAAGACTATCGGAGAAAATGTAGGAAAATATAAATCGTATCCCCGTATTGTTGGTGAAACCGGTGGAAAAGATTTTGTCGTGGCACACAAATCGGCTGATGTTGATTTATTGGTTACTGCATTATTGCGTGGTTCGTTCGAATACCAGGGACAAAAATGTTCTGCCGCTTCCCGAGCTTATATACCCTCGAATATAGCAGAAGAGGTAAAGAAAAAACTGGTTGCAGGCGTGAAGAGTTTCAAGATGGGAGTAGTGGATGATTTCAGTAATTTTATTAATGCCGTTATCGATGAAAAAAGTTTTGATAACATCAAAACTTATATCGACAATGCAAAGAAAGATCCGAAAGCAGAAATATTGGTTGGCGGTAAATGTGACAAAAAGAATGGATATTTTGTTCAGCCAACTATTATTGAAGCAAAGAATCCGAAGTATGTAACCATGTGTGAAGAAATATTTGGGCCGGTATTGACCATTTATATTTACCCGGCAAATAGTTTTGAAAAAATCCTTGAAACGGTTGATCAGACATCACCTTATGCTTTAACCGGTTCTATCATTGCTCAGGACAGGGCTGCTGTAGAACTGGCAACTAAAAAATTAAGAAATGCAGCAGGTAATTTTTATATCAATGATAAACCAACTGGTGCTGTTGTAGGCCAGCAACCATTTGGTGGAGCAAGAGCAAGTGGAACGAATGACAAAGCAGGATCGATGTTGAATTTGTATCGCTGGTTAAGTGCCAGAACAATTAAAGAAACATATAATGCGGCAGTGGATTACAGATACCCATTCATGTTGGAAGAATAGTTTTAAAAGGGGTTGTTAGTCAGCCCCTTTTTCATTTCAATGAGTTTGATGTAATATTTATATTTTTATAAAAATTTATCTTTTGAAGGTTTTATTGAATCAACAGCAATTATCGATTACCATCAAGCGTCTGGCTCATCAGATTATTGAGAATACTGCTGATGCTGAAAACATTGTAATCATTGGGCTCCAGCCTCGTGGAATTTATCTTTCGGAGAAAATAGCGGAGGAAATAAGGAATAATAATCCAACCGGGAAATTAAATTATGGCAAATTAGACATTACATTTTACCGCGATGATATTCGTAATGAATTACACATGCCAAAACAAACAGAAATAAATTTTTCTATCGAAGGAAAAAAAGTGATTCTGATAGATGATGTTTTATTTACCGGTCGTACTATTCGTGCAGCATTAGATGCATTGCTGGCATTGGGCAGGCCGGAGAAAGTGGAATTATGCGTATTAATTGACAGACGATTCAGCAGACAATTTCCTATTCAACCGGATTATGTAGGAAAGGCCATTGATTCTTCCATAACACAAAAAATAAAAGTGTATTGGCAGGAAAAAGACGGAAAAGAGGAGGTTGGCATTCTTGATGAAGGGTAAAAAAATAATTTACTATAACTTAGCACTTTAATGAGTCTTACCACAAAACATTTACTCGGCATACGGGACCTCTCCGGAGATGATATTTCACTTATTTTAAAAACGGCTGAACAATTCAAAGAAGTTCTTCAACGACCGATAAAAAAAGTTCCTTCTTTAAGAGATATAACTATTGTTAATTTATTTTTTGAAAACTCTACCCGAACCAGAATTTCTTTTGAGCTGGCTGAGAAAAGATTATCGGCCGATGTAGTTAATTTTTCTTCCAGCGGATCCTCTGTTTCAAAAGGAGAATCTTTATTGGATACGGTCAGAAATATTCTATCCATGAAAGTGGACCTTGTAGTTATGCGACATGCTGCCAGTGGTGCTCCTCATTTTTTGGCAAAACATATTCCTGCATCCATCATTAATGCAGGTGATGGAGTAAATGAACATCCTACACAAGCCTTGCTGGACGCATATTCCATCAAAGAAAAGATGGGCCAGTTGGAAGGAGTGAGGGTGGCGATTATTGGCGATATCATGCATAGCCGGGTGGCACAAAGCAATATTTATTTATTGAAAAAAACGGGAGCCGAAGTGATCGTTTGTGGTCCCCCAACCTTGATTCCAAAACATATTGAAGAAGCATTTCAAATTAAAGTTGAATATGATCTTAAAAAAGCATTGGAATGGTGCGATGTAGCCAATGTTTTACGCATACAGTTAGAAAGACAGAACCAGGTTTTATTTTCTTCGCTGCGGGAATACAGTCTTGTTTATGGCATCAACCGAAAATTGCTGGATAGTTTATCAAAAGAAATCGTCATCATGCATCCCGGGCCCATTAACCGGGGAGTGGAATTGGATAGTGATGTGGCAGACAGTAAACAATCCATCATTTTACAGCAGGTGGAAAATGGTGTCGCAGTTCGAATGGCCGTATTATATTTGCTTTCAGGAGACAGAGATTCATCAAATTAATAACCCACAATTTTTATCATGGAAAGGATTTGTTTATTTCCCGGAACATTTGATCCTGTAACTATCGGTCATGTTGATATCATCCGAAGATCAGTGAGTTTATTTGATAAGATTGTTGTTGGAATAGGATTAAACAACAATAAGGAACCCATGTTTTCACCTGAGAAAAGATTGGAATGGATTGAAGAACTTTTCAAGGATGAACCCAAGGTGGAAGGAAAAATATATGGCGGATTGACCGTTGATTTTTGCAATAAGATTGGAGCAAAATTTATCATACGTGGAATACGGTACGTGAGTGATTTTGAGTATGAAAAAACAATTGCTGATGCAAACCGAACATTGGACCCCAGTATTGAAACCATTTTTTTAACCTGTGAGCCTAAATTTACTTCAGTAGCATCTACCATTGTTCGTGACATTATCCGTAATGGTGGAAATGCAACTCCATTTTTACCGGCAGAAGTAGCTTCAACAATTACAAAATAACTCCACATGATTTGGTTTGATAAAGACATCAAAATGGAAAACTTCATCCATTTAGGTAAAGGAAGTATGGGCGATTTTTTAGGAATTGAATGGTTGGAAATGGGGCCGGATTTCATGAAAGCCAGAATGCCGGTCGATCATCGTACAAAACAACCTTATGGCATATTGCATGGAGGCGCATCCTGTGTATTGGCTGAAACCATTGGTAGTATTGCATCTGCGTTTGTCATAGATC
>JAYWCV010000035.1:0-5666 GCA_043780275.1 Chitinophagaceae bacterium | reverse complement strand
AAAAATGTTGACGACTTCAGACATAAGCTTTGGGATCATCTTTTTCTGATTTCTAATTTCAACTTAGAAGTGGCTTCCCCTTATCCAATTCCAACCAGGGAAACACTTTCTGAGAAACCGGAGCCCATGAAATATCCAAAACGAAAACCAAAGTTTTCGCATTTGGGTAAAAATCTGGAACTGGTAATCAATAAGGCATTAGAAGAAAAAGATGAAGCAAAAAAAGAAGGTTTTGCAAATGCTATTGCCTATTACATGAAACTGGCTTATACCAACTGGCACAAAGAAACCGTACACGATGATTCTATTCAAAGTGAACTGACCAGTATTTCTGGTGGCAACCTGGTATTTACAGATACGCCATTTGTTAAAGATTTCCGTCCTTATCAGGAAAATACACGGAGTAATTATGGCAAGTCACGTGGAGGTGGTGGAAAATATCAACAAAGAAGCGGAGGCAGTGGCGGAAGTGGCCGTAGCGACCGCAATAGTGGTGGTAGTGGCGGCGGAGGCAAATACAAAAAGAAAAGATACTGATCAATACAGACAAAAAATTAAAAAAGCTTGACGAGTACTCCTTGTCAGGCTTTTTTAATTCTGACATATCAGCCGGATAATTTGTAATTATCTTGCAGCATCTTATAATCTTTATTTTTTGACTTTATCATCATACCATGCATTCATTTGAAGTAACCGGCGGCAAGAAACTATTTGGAGATATAACTCCTCAGGGTGCAAAAAATGAAGCACTGCAGATCATCAGTGCGGTTTTATTAACCCCCGAAAAATGTATTATAAAAAACATACCGGATATTCTGGATGTAAATCTTTTGATTGAGTTGTTGGAAGATATGAATGTGAAAGTGGAAAGAGTCGACAGAAATCAATGTGTTTTTCAAGCCGACGATGTTGATATTGATTATTTACACAGCGAAAAATTCATGCGCAAAAGTGGAAAATTACGCGGCTCTGTGATGCTTGCAGGGCCTATGCTGGCAAGGTTTCGTAAAGCATTTATACCAAAACCCGGTGGTGATAAAATTGGTAGAAGAAGATTGGATACTCATATTATCGGGTTTGAAAAACTGGGCGCCAATTTTACTTATCATCCCGAAGATGGTTTCTTCCATTTGCTGGCACCCAAACTAAAAGGAACTGATTTATTGTTGGATGAACCATCGGTTACGGGTACAGCTAATATTGTGATGGCCGCATCCATGGCTATTGGCATAACCACAATTTATAATGCTGCATGCGAACCATATATTCAACAGCTATGTAAAATGCTGAACCGGATGGGTGCCAAAATCACCGGAATTGGAAGCAATCTACTTCGAATCGAAGGAGTTTCTTATCTCGCCGGAACTGAGCATCAAATGCTTCCGGACATGATTGAAGTAGGCTCTTTCATTGGGTTGGCTGCCATGACAAAAAGCGATATCACCATTAAGAATGCCGGCATAGAGCATCTTGGTATAATCCCTGAAAAGTTCAAGCAACTTGGAATTCAAATGGATTTTTCCGGTGATGATATTCATATTCCCTCTCAGGAAATTTATGAAATTCAAACATTTTTAGATGGTTCGGTATTGACTATTTATGATCATCCCTGGCCGGGATTAACACCAGATTTACTCAGTATCCTTTTGGTAGTAGCTACACAGGCAAAGGGTTCCGTGCTTATACATCAGAAAATGTTTGAAAGCCGTTTATTTTTTGTTGACAAGCTAATTGATATGGGAGCAAGAATTGTTTTATGTGACCCACACCGGGCGGTGGTTGTAGGTCTTGAAAGAGAACATGACCTAAGAGGTATAACCATGAGCAGTCCGGATATTCGTGCAGGTGTATCACTACTCATTGCTGCGCTGAGTGCAAAAGGAAAAAGCATTATACAGAATATTGAGCAGATTGATAGAGGTTACCAATATATCGATAAGCGATTGACCAATATTGGTGCCGAAATCAAACGCATCTAATTAAGAACCACATTATTTTCCTTTTCATGAAAGACAATATTAAATATTCAATAGCCTTTGGCATACTTGGGGCTCTATTTTTCATTCCATTTCTTGGAGGAGTACATTTATTCGATTGGGACGAAGTGAATTTTGCGGAAATAAGCCGTGAAATGATTGTACTAAAAAATTATCTCCGAGTTTATATAGATTATACCCCGTTCTGGGAAAAACCACCTTTGTTTTTTTGGTTGCAGGTCTCTGCTATGAAACTATTTGGCATAGGCGATTTTGCGGCCCGTTTACCAAATGCAATTTGTGGCATACTTACCCTCATCCTGCTTTTCAATATTGGTAAAAAAACGTACAACACAAGATTTGGTATAATCTGGGCTGGTGCTTATTTTGGTTCAGTACTTCCTTTTCTTTATTTTAAATCCGGGATCATCGATCCATGGTTTAATCTTTTCATTTTTCTTGGATTATATTTTTTCATTCTTTTTACCTGGAAGAAAGACGGTCTGGCGGGAATTACGGTTTCTAAAAACAAATGGATTTATCTGATTGTTGCCGGTTTATTGGTTGGCTTGGGAGTGCTTACAAAAGGTCCTGTGGCTTATTTGATTGTCTCACTTTGTTTTGCGGCTTATTGGGTCATTAAAAAATTAAGGTTTTATATTTCGCCAATTCATTTTATTCTTTTTACTTTTTTCGCATCTTTTTTTATGTTGGGTTGGTACGCCATTGAGTATGTAAATAATGGCTCCTGGTTTATCATTGAATTCAATAAATACCAGTACAAATTATTCAGCACACCCGATGCGGGACATGCCGGTTTCCCGGGTTATCATTTTGTTGTTTTGTTTTTTGGCGTATTTCCTGCTTCCATTTTTACGGTTCGTAGTTTTTTTAAAATGCCGAAAGAAGAAATCGGTTATCAGCAGGATTTCAAACTTTGGATGAGTATTCTGTTCTGGGTTGTATTGATTCTTTTTACGATTGTAAAAAGCAAGATTGTTCATTATTCATCGATGTGTTATTTCCCCATGACATTTTTGGCAGCCGTTGTCATTGACAAACTGATTGATAAAAAAATAAGTTTTAGTAAATGGATGAAAGCAGGCTTATGGATAGCAGGAAGCGTTTATATACTTATTACAATTGCCTTACCATTTTTAGGCAAAAACATAGATTTGCTGAAACCGCTTTTTAAAAGGGATCCTTTTGCCATGGCCAATATGGACGCCGATATTCATTGGAGTGGATTTGAATCCATAGCTGGTTTCTTTTTGCTTGGATTAATGATTGCCGTGATGATTTACTTTAAAAAAGAAAAACTGAAACAGGGGTTTATATTGCTTTTTTCCGGTGTTGGAATTTTCGTGTTGTTGACATTAGTCTTTGACATCAGCAATATTGAAGGTTATTCGCAACGAGCTGCTATTGAGTTTTATAAATCGAAATCCGGCGAAGATTGTTATATAATTACCAATGGTTTTAAAAGCTATGCTCATTTTTATTATGCAAAGGAAAAACCAATTACCAACGAAAATTATTACAACCGGGATTGGTTGTTAACCGGTCCGATTGATAAGAAACTTTATGTGGTTAGTAAAATTCACCGTGCCGAGGAATTAAAAGAATATACTGATCTGAAAAAGATTGGAGAAAAAAATGGCTTTGTTTTTTTTGAAAGAAACATGCCGTAATAATTAGCATAGCTATTATCTTTATCATACTGAAGAAACGAATAAACTCATGAAGGATTTTAAGAAATATTATATCATCTCAGCAAGCCCCGAAGAAATTTATGCTGCACTCACCAATCCGGCAACCTTGGAATTGTGGACCGGCGAAGCAGCAGAGATGTCTACCGAACCTGGATCAGAGTTTTCGTTATGGGAAGGAAGTATTGTTGGGAAAAATCTGGAATTCGAAAAAAATAAAAAGATTGTACAGCAATGGTATTTTGGCGATGAGACAGATGAATCAATTGTAACCATCATTCTGCACGAACATAAGCAGGGAGCATCTGTTGAACTTAGACATACCAATATTCCAGATGAAGCCTATGAAAGTATAGCTGATGGTTGGACAAGCAGTTATTTTCAAGCTCTTGGCGAATTTTATGAAGATTAAAAATTAAAATCTACTAATAACAGCAATCAATATCAGCTGTTTTAGATACCAGGATAGCTTAGCATTGATTACAAAGATGCCTGGCACAGAATTACAATCTAAGATTTCAAGCCATTCATTTAATTCCGCTGATCGTTAAAAACTTCTTTTCTTTGCAGCAATCAGCAACTACACATTATGCCAGAAGGCGAAAGAAACAAGATTATTATCATCACCGCACCTTCCGGAGCTGGTAAAACGTCGATCACCCATCATTTATTAAAAACTTTTCCTGATAAATTGTCTTTTTCGGTTTCTGCTGCTACACGTCAGCAACGCGAAAATGAAGAAGATGGCAAAGATTATTATTTCATCGGACTGGACGATTTTAAGAAAAAGATCCAGCAGGATGAATTTGTAGAATGGGAAATGGTGTACGAAGGAAAGTATTATGGCACCTTGAAGTCGGAAGTAAAAAGATTATGGGATCAAGGTCTAGTCCCACTCCTGGATATAGACGTAAAAGGAGCCATTCATGTACAACAGCAATTCCCGCAATCTTCCTTATCTATTTTCATCGAACCACCATCGATTGAAGAATTAAAAAGAAGATTGGAAAGCAGGGGTACCGAATCGGCCGAGTCATTACATGCCAGAGTGAGTAAAGCAGATTATGAATTATCCTTCAAATCGCATTTTCATAAAATTATAATCAACGATAATCTGGAAAGAGCCTGCACTGAAGCAGAAGCCATTGTTCGAAACTTTCTAGCAGATATTAACCAAGCCTGAACTTAGTTTTATTTATCTTTAAATAATATGATTGATTCCTTTGTCATTTTCTGGTTTGTACTGACCATCTTACTGATGGGGTTTTTTGCCGGTATTGAAATGGCTTTTTACAGTGCTAATCGATTGAGTATAGAATTATTAAAAAAACAAAACAGCCAGAAAGCTGTTTTATTAACCCGTTTTTTTGACAGACCCACTCATTTTTTAGGCACCACCCTCATTGGGTTTACAATTTTTTTAGTTGTGTTCAGCCTTTTGTTAGGCGATGTGATGAAGCCATTCTGGAATTGGTTACAGATTGGCATCCCTTCTATTCACTTGTTTTTTGAAATTCTTTTATCAACACTGGTTGTATTGGTTTTTTGTGAATTTATTCCCCGTGCAATATTCCGTGCCGGCAGCAATAATATTTTAAATAAACTTACTGGCATAACTAACTTTTTTTATCAATTATTGTTACCTGTAGCCGCTGGTATTATTCACTTATCGTATTGGATACTTAAATATGTATTTAATATCCGGACTGATGAAAGCCGGAAAGCATTTACCCAAAGTGATTTCGAAAACCTCTTTCACCACAGTAATCAACCTTCCGAAGTAAATAAAGATTTGAATACCGAACTTTTTGAAAATGCGTTGGAGCTTTCAAAAATCAAGATCCGTCAATGCCTTGTACCACGAAAAGAAATTATCGGTATAGACATCAATGCATCTGTAGAAGATTTAAAGAAAAAATTCATTGAAACAAAATTGAGCAAACTGGTTGTTTACAAAAGCAATATCGACTATATGGTTGGA
>JAYWCV010000034.1:0-26074 GCA_043780275.1 Chitinophagaceae bacterium | reverse complement strand
GGAAAGAAACCCACCACTGGGCCTCACAGCAAACATGGCAGTGGCATTCACCAATATATCTTTTCTGTGCATATACCCACTGGCCCGGTTAGGAATGATGGGATAGAATTCTGTCATATGACTGTTAGTCATACCAGATGGAATGAATATTTTTTCGTGAATATATTTATCCCAGCTCATACCACTTGTTTGTGTGATGATTTGTGCCAGCATATAATAACCCAGGTTGCAGTACTGGTATTTTTCTCCGGTTTTAAAATCAAGTGCTAGTGGATATGCCGCTTTGATGATATCCAAATCACTAGTCATTTTAAAATTGTCGTATGCCGGACTTTCCCTTTTTAATCCCGATGAATGCGACATCAGATGTTTAATCTGAATAGGCCTCCATGTTTCCGGAGCATCCGGAAAAAATTTAAGAACGGGATCTTCTATATTCAGCTTTCCTTCTTCCTGCAATTTCATGATGGCTACCGGAAAAAACTGCTTGCTCACAGACCCAAGCCTGATAACAGTTTCAGCACTTACTGGAACATTCAACTCTACATTGGCCAAACCATATCCTTTATTAATAATTGCTTTTCCATTTTTAATTACAGCTAGAGAAAGACCTACCACTTTTTGTTTTTTCATCATTGTATTAACAATCATGTCGGTACTGTCTACCTGTGCATTTAATATGGCAGGCAACAAAAAAATAAGAAAGAAAAATCTGAATGGTTTCATGAATCGTTTTTTTAAACTGTTTACTGATATTATTTTTTTGCAGGGCCGTATAAAACTTTCCCTGCACGGTTTGTTGTAAAGATTCCCTGATCAATGGTGATCACTCCATTTACAATTACAAAAAGAATGCCTTCGGGATATTGATGCGGTTCTTCAAATGTGGATTTATCTTTTACAGTATCCGTATTAAATATAACGATGTCGGCATAATTATTTTTTGCAATTACACCTCTGTCTTTTAATCCCATACGCATGGCCGGTAGTTGAGTCATTTTATGAATGGCTTCTTCTAATGTTAGAACTTTTCGATCTCGAACATAATGGCCCAAAACTCTTGGAAAGGTACCATAAGCTCGGGGATGCGGATGGCCATTGCCTGGTTGTGACAATCTTCCATCAGAAGCAATCATGGTTTTCGGATGTTTCATAATCCTGTCTACATCGGCATCTTCCATTGCATGAAAGATCATTCCCGAACCGCCATTCGATTCTGCTTCAATCACCAGGTCAGCTCCGTTTTCAGGACTGGGTTCCAGTTTTCTCATGGCACACCAATCGGCCAATGTCTTGCCTTCCAGTTCTTTCATCCAGTCCACTTTGCTGAATTGAACCCGGTTTATATCTCCTGCCCCACGATCGGTCATGATATTATAAATAATTTCTTTTTTAATGCTGTCATATAAAACAGGATTGGCAATTCTTTCTTTAAAATTTTTATTTCCACCAGCCAGTGCCCATGAAGGAATTAATATGGAGATGCCGGTATAGCTGGCCGTGTATGGATATTGATCTATCTGGATATCCAAACCAGCTTTGTTTGCCGAGTCAACCATTGCCAACGTTTTTACACTGGATCCCCACGAAGGTTTACCCACTACTTTATGATGCGTTAATACAATGGGAATATTCGCTTCCCTTCCTATAAGTATCGCTTCATTGACCGCATCTAATAAACCCAATCCTTCTTCTCGCAAATGGGAAGTATAAAAACCGCCATACAATGAAGCCACTTTTGATAATGCAATCACTTCACTTACTTCAGAAAAAGTTCCGGGCAAATATTTTAATCCGGTTGAAATTCCAAAAGCTCCTTCCTGCATAGCAAGTACCACTTGTTTTTTCATTTGTTCCAGTTCCGCTGCTGTTGGTGCACGGTTGTCAAGACCCATTACATTTTTACGAATGCTATTGTGCCCGGTTAAAAAAGCAACATTTAATCCAAGCGGTTTTTCACTTAAGTCATCCAGGTATTTTCCAAATGGCCAGGGGCAAGAACCATCGGGGCCACCCAAGGCTAATGTAATTCCCTGCCGTACATGACTTTCTGCATCTGGTGTTTCATGTATCGACTCTATATGTGTATGCAGATCTATAAAACCCGGTGCCACAGCAAGTCCCGAGGCATCAATGATTCGTTTGGCAGTTGCATTTGATAGGTTTCCAATAGTAATAGTTTTTTGATCTTTTACAGCAATATCTGCCCTGAACGATTTATTTCCATGGCCGTCATAAATATTTCCGTTACGGATAATGAGATCGTATTGTTGGGCAAAACATATTTGACATACTAAAATAAAAACAGGCGTAAGCAGATTCTTCAGTTTCATAAAAAGCAGTTAATTACAATAATAAAGTAATACAATAAAATTCAGATTATGCCCAATGAATTTTTGTTTACTATTTTCCCGGGTAAGTATAATTCGATTTTTATCAAACAAAATTCAATTTGTTTATGCTATATATTTACAGCTCGTTTTAAAAAAAGACTACAACTGCTGCCTTATGAAAAAAATATTTTTTACATCATTATTGTGTTTGGGAATTACCTGCGCTTTTGGTCAGGATGAAAAATCCACTACTTCCCAGGCATCCTTTAAAAAAGAAATCGATGATTTAACCCAGCATAAAAAAATTCAGCAAGCTTTTGAAATCATACAGGAGCTGGAACCCACCTCCATTAAAGAACTGATAGAATTGACTGAAATTCCTGCTCCTCCTTTTGGCGAAGAAAAAAGAGCAACCCGTTTCAAACAGATGCTCAAAGATGCTGGTATAGATTCTATCTGGGTGGATGAAGTGGGAAATGTTATTGCATTGCGTAAAGGAAAAGGGAACGGAAAAATCATTGTATTTGAAGCCCACCTGGATACGGTGTTCCCGATTGAAACCGATGTAATCGTGAAAATGAAAGGCGATACATTGTATGCTCCCGGCATTGGAGATGATACAAGGGGATTGAGTATGGTACTGACTGTATTGAAAGCCATGAACAGGGCATCCATCAACACAGCTTCCGATATTTTGTTTGTTGGCGTGGTTGGTGAAGAAGGATTAGGCGATTTACGGGGCGTAAGAAATTTATTCAAACCGGGAAGCCGTAAAATAGATTCATACATTGCCATTGATGGCGGAGATATTGGCCGGATCAATAATAAAGGACTTGGATCACTGCGCTATAAAATTACTTTTAATGGCCCCGGTGGACATTCATGGGGTGCATTCGGATTAGCCAACCCACATCATGCCATGGGTAAAGCCATTGACTATTTTGATAAGGCAGCCGGTGCTTATGTTGCTAGCGGACCAAAAACCACGTATAATGTAGGTCGTATCGGTGGTGGCACTTCCATCAACTCCATCCCATTTGAAACATGGATCGAAGTGGATATGCGTTCTGAAAGTCCGGAGAAATTGAAAGGCATTGAAAATATATTTCTGGAACAAATGAACACTGCCCTGAAAGATTATAATGCTACCGTTAAAAAAGGAGCGAAACTGACTGTTGCTATTGAAAAGATCGGAGAACGTCCATCCGGTGAATTGTCAGACAATCTTCCACTCGTTCAACGAGCAATTGCTGCAACAGAATATTTTAAAGCAAAACCTTTTTTAACCAGGGGTTCCACCAATTCAAATATCCCTATTTCATTAGGTGTTCCGGCTATCACCATTGGCCGGGGAGGAAAATCAGGTGGAGCACATTCATTGGATGAGTGGTGGCTGAATGATAAAGGATCTGATGCAGTAAAACTGGCATTATTGATCCTAGTAGCAGAAGCAGGAATTGTAAATTAATTTTCATCAAACTGTTTTTTTATGTTTTTAAAAAAATGTGGAATAAAATTCTTGACAGCGTTATTATTTTCAGTTTGTATCAGCAACGCTGCTATTGCTCAACCTGTAGACCGGGAAGTTTCTGCAACCAGCTTTACATTCAAAAAAAATGGAGAGCCGTTAAAACTGAATCATTTTTCTTCTCCGGCAATAGATCAGAAAAATAAAAAAATTACCCGTTTAGTAATTGTAGTGCATGGTACTAACCGCAACCCTTTTACCTATCATAAAAATATGCGGATAGCTGCCGAAAAGGCCGGTGCTTCTGAAAACACACTGATCATTTCTCCGGGATTTATTATGGAAAGAGATTTGAATGAAAATAAAGACCTGCTGGGTAATGATCATATTTTCTGGACCAACAGCGGTTGGAAACAGGGTGATACTTCTGTTAATAGTTCTGTTACAAATAAAAGAACACAGCAGCTAAGTTCTTTTGAAGTAATGGACAGTATCATCTGGCAAACACTGAATTCTGGTAATTTTCCAAAAATTAAACAGGTTATTGTTTCGGGCAACTCAGCCGGGGGGCAATTTGTAAACCGGTATCTTGGTGGCAACCTGATTCATGATGCCGTAAAAAAGAAATTCGGTATTGAAATTAAATACCTGGTAGCTGCTGCATCTTCTTATACATACCAGACTGCAGAAAGACCTGTGCTTAATTCTCCTGGGAAATATTATACACCAGAAGATAGCAGTTGCAACAAAGGTTTTAATAATTACCGTTACGGATTGGAAGACCTAAACGAGTATTTGAATAAAACGGGAGTTTCAAAAATTGTATCTCAATATGGGAAAAGGAAATGTGCTTATTTTGTTGGAGCACAAGACAACGATATCAATGACAGCCAGCTTGATAAAAGTTGCGGAGCCATGTTACAGGGTAGAGAAAGAAAAGAACGTATAGAACTTTTTGTGGGCTACCTGCATCATTTATATGGCAAAAAATACCCGTTAACAATTGTTGAAAATTCCGGTCATGATAATGGTAAAATGTGGTCTTCTCCGGAAGGGATGAAATGGTTGTTTAGAAAATAATTATCCGCTTGGTAATGCCATCACTAAAACCATTCATGTATTTTAAGTATGTTTTAATCAGTAAGAGTTATTTTTTTTCTATTTTCATAAGCATGGATTAAAAAATCCGTTTTCGTATTTCAGTATTTATTAACCAAAACTAACTTTCAAATGAGAAAATCGTTATTAATCCTGTTTGGGATTATGTTTTTTTCCATTCAGGTATTTGCCCAAAAAACCATTACGGGCAAGGTTTCTGATGATCAGGGCATTCCTATCAGCAATGCGTCAGTACTAGTTAAAGGAACCAAGTCAGGAACTATAACCAATCAGGATGGATTCTATTCCATTGCAGTGTCAGCCACTGCAAAAACATTGGTTTTCTCTTCGCTGAACAGCGAAACAAAAGAGATTGCCATTGGAACAGATGCTTCCATAAATGTTTCATTGGTTAGCAGTGAAAAATCCATGGACGAAGTAGTTGTGGTAGGTTACTCCGTTATGAGAAAGAAAGATGTTGCCGCTGCCATTTCTAAGATCAAAGGAAGTGAAATAGCTGCCATGCCTACCCCCACTTTTACGCAAGCCATACAAGGAAGGGCAGCAGGGGTTTCAATCGCTGCTTCGTCTGGAATGCCCGGAGGTGCTATCAATGTAAGAATCCGAGGTGTTGGTTCTATTGATGCAGGTAATGATCCATTATATGTTGTGGATGGAATTCAAATCAACTCCAACAACTCAGGAAGAATTGGAGGAGGTGCCGCCAATAGTGGAACTGCCGTGAAAACACAGAACAATCCCCTGTCTTTTTTAAATGCAAATGATATTGAATCCATTGAAATATTGAAAGATGCTGCTTCTGCAGCCATCTATGGTGCAAAAGCAGCCGGTGGTGTTGTATTAATTACAACAAAAAAAGGAACTTCCGGCAAACCGAAGTTTACAGCAAATCTATCAACCGGAACACTGGATGCCATAAACCTTCAAAAACCATTGAATACTCAAGACTGGCTTACGGCACAAGCAGAGGGGATCATGTACAGAAGTGTTGGGGTAACCAAAGATTCAGCATTAAAAGCTGCATTAATCAGTGTGGGACAGTTACCCAACTTATCAGCAAAAGAAATTCAGGATCTGAATTCATCTGATTGGATGGGGGCAAGCTGGCGTACCGGTATAGTAAGAACTGCTGAAATGTCGATGCAGGCCGGCACACAAAACACATCTCTATACATGTCTGGATCATATAATAAACAGATTTCTCATATTAGACCATCCGATTTTGAAAGGGGAACCTTTATGATGAAAGGTTCTCAAAAAGCTTCTGAAAAATTAACTCTGGATGCTCAAATAAACCTCAGCACATTTAAACAAAATGCAAATCATGGAACTGGAGGAGCTGGAAATAATACCATTAATGCTGCTTATGCTTCTACCCAGATGTTAACAATAAACCCCATTTACAGACCAGATGGAAAATTTTATAATCTGTCCGGAAGTGGTGATGTATGGTATGGAGGTTTTGCCAATAACCCTCTGGCAGCCCAGGTTTTACAGAAAATATTTGTACGTACCAATCAATTGGTTGGATCATTTTCAGGTACCTATAAATTCAATAAGGACTTAACATTGAAATCCATGGTAGGTCTTGATTATCGTCTTTCACAAATTAAGGCTTATCACGATCCGAGACTGATTGGAGGATTCTATGATGCCGTTGGCGGCCGTGGTGAAGTAGGCAGTAATTGGAACACCAATTTCATAACTAATACGGTGATGAACTATAAAAAAACCATTTCGGGAATACACAATATTTCCGGAATGCTGGGAATAGAGTTCAGGAGTGATGAAGATAATTCGATCAATGCCGAAGGAAATTCATTTCCATCCTCAAGTTTTCAAAACCTGGCTAATGCAGCAGTACCTGTATTAGTAGGAGAAAGCTGGACTGGATTTAAAACTTTCTCACAATTTGGCCGCTTAGGTTACAATTATGATGGTCGATATATTATGGGTTTTATCTTAAGAAGGGATGGTTCCAGTCGTTTTGGATCGGACACCCGTTTTGGTATATTCCCGTCAGGACAAGTGGCATGGAATGCTCTTGAAGAAAACTTCCTTTCAGGGTTAAAAAATGTTTCTGAGCTGAAACTGAGATATTCTTATGGCGAATCTGGCAACGATCAGATTGGTAATTTTGATTCAAGAGGTCTTTATGGAGCTTCCAGAATTTATAATGCCCAGCCAGCTACAAACCCAATCAGTTTGGCAAATCCAGATCTAAGTTGGGAAACAAGAACAGAGCATAATCTTGGTCTTGATTTTGGCATGTATAAAGGAAAAATTACACTTACTGCTGATGCATACAGAAGGGTAAATAATAACCTGTTATTGGACAGATCGGTTTTTCCATCTTCCGGATGGACAAGTTATTCACAGAACACAGGAGCCGTTCTTAACAAGGGCCTTGAGTTTTTATTGAGGGTAAGTCCATTCGAAAAAGCATTCAGGTGGACCGGTTCTTTTAATATTTCCTTCCAGAAAAATGAGTTATTAAAACTTTATGACGGATTGGAAATATTTCCCGGAGACCCATCCATCAAAGTTGGCGAATCCTTAGGCTCTCATTTCCTTGCTCAGTGGGCCGGTGTAAATCCAGCTACCGGAAGATCCATGTGGTATGATAAGGATGGCAATTACACTTATCAGCCATTAGTTGCCGACAGAAAATTTCTTGGAAATATCTATCCAACACATTTTGGGGGATTAACAAACAATTTTACCTACAAAGGATTTGAATTAGAAGTATTTTTTCAGTATGAATACGGAAGAAGAAGACAAGATGATCAATTACAACAGGAAGCCAGAATAGGAAGCTCACAAACCAATACGCTCTATTATATATTTAATAACAGATGGACCACCCCAGGTCAGTTTGCCATTGTGCCCCGTCCATTATTAAATACTCAAACCGAAACAGGATCTGTCAGTTGGAATAATGGGGACCGCTGGTTTTATAAAACCGATTATATCCGATTGAAACAAATGTCGTTCTCTTACAACCTTCAACCAAAAACATTGAAGAAACTTGGATTGACTAATGTACGTATATATGCTCAGGGTATAAACCTTTGGACATTAACCCAATTCCCGGGTGTTGATCCAGAATTCACGGGCAGTTCATCAACTATCATTCCTCAGTCCAGAAACATGACTTTTGGAACCATGATCGGGTTTTAAATTTAAAACGAATTAATATGAAAAAAATAATCTTTAATATATCAGTTCCAATGCTGCTAATAGGAATTATACTAAATTCCTGCAATAAGAAATTGGATTTAGAACCTCAGCAAAACATTGACGTCAGTAAGGCACTTGTTTCTGTTCAGGATATCAATAACGCGGTGAATTCCACTTATGCAGCCTTAAAAGCCTCGAGTCTTTATGGAAGGGATATGCTTGTTTTAGCTGACGCATTAAGTGACCGGTCTTTTTCAAATGGTAAAGGCAACCGTTTTGTAACGGATAATCAGAATTCAACAAACGCACCTTTTGGCTTTTGGACAGCGGCTTACAGTGCCATCAATGAAGCCAACCTGATACTGGAAGCGATTCCGACATCGCAGGGAGATGCTGTTGCAAAAGCAAGATGGGAAGGAGAACTATTTTTTTTAAGAGCTCTCTTGCATTTTTCATTAGCTAAAACCTATGCCTATATTCCAACTTTTATAGTGTCGGCACAAGACAAGGGAGGGATTGTAATTAAAAGTACCGGTGTCTCTACGATTCAACAAGCTGCTGACTGGAAACCAAAACGTGCCACAATTAATGAAACGTATGATTTCATCATGGCTGATTTGTATAAGTCTATTTCTTTATTAGGTAATGCCAATCGTGGTGCTTATTATGCAAGCAAGCTTTCCGGTCTAGCTCTTGGCTCAAGAGTAGCATTATACATGGGTAATTATAACAGGGCAGACTCATTTGCAACTGCAGCAATTGCTGCAGGAGGTATTGGTACAATGACTAATACAACAAATCACGTTTCGGGTTGGAGATTGGCCCTGAACCCCGAGTCGATTTTTGAAGTACGAATAGCGACTCTACCTGAAGTGCCTTCAGGTATTGCCAACCAATTGCAAGGTGCATTGACCAATATTGTAGCAATTGGAAATACATCTTCATCAAATGGTGGTTTTGGTCCATTAGTTCCGAATATGACATTAATGACCGAATTAAGGATGTCGTTTTCTCCAGCTCCAAATGCATCTACACTTAGCTTTGGAACTACGATACCAACCATTTCCAGAAGAGAAGACGTAAGAAGTCAACTATACGATATTGGACCTAATGTAAGTGGAAGACATATAGAATGCACAAAGTTCCTGGGGAAAAGTGGTACACCCGGAGTTGACAATGTTCCTGTAGTACGTTGGGCCGAATTATATTTAAACAGGGCTGAAGCCAGGGCAAGAATGCTAACACCCAATACGGCTGGAGCAAATGCTGATTTGAATATTATTCGTTCCAATCGAATTGTAGGTTTTACAACTCCTGCAGACATCACTGGACCGGCTTTAATGGATAGCATTTCAAGACACAGAGCCATAGAATTTGCATTTGAGGGGCATCGTTGGTTTGACATGAAAAGATGGGGATTAGCCATTGTAAAAACAACACCTGTAGTTAGCTTTCCTAACACTTACTTCAGGTATTTGAATATCATTCCAACAACAGAGGTTGATGGCAATCCTAATATGGTTCAGAATTTTGGTTTTTAATCCATAATATATATATAATGAAAAAGATTCTTTCTATAATGATGATAACTTCTTTAATGTTTAGCTCATGCATTAAAGAGGAGGTAAAGCATTACACTGGTGTGGATTTTGTAGAGTTTGATGCGGCTGCTCTTAATGCAGTTGCAGCCGGGGTAAATTTCCCAATTCTTGTAAGAGTACCGGTATATGGATTCGCAGCAGCAACGGCCAACCCAAGCATCACCAGGGCATCATCCTCGATTAAATTTCGTGTAAACCTGGTAGGTAAACAATCCACCGTTGACCAGGTGATTAAATACAGAATTGCTACTGCAGACTATTCAGCCGTATTAGACGTTAGCAGTGGTACAAGTCAGCGACTTTCGGCATCAGCAGGAACTCATTTTAATACAACAGGAATTTTTACCATACCTGCAAATACCAGTTTTGGCGAAATGGAAATAAATGTATTAAATACAGGATTGCCAGCTTCAACTGTTGCACGTTATTTGGTTCTTGAATTGGAAGGGAATACTAACATTCAAGCTAGTTCAAATTACAAACGAATAGGTATTCAGATTGCACAAACTCCCTGATTGAAAATTGGCTTACTGATATAAAAAAAGTCGGTCACAGAACAGTGGCCGACTTTCTTTTATGGCAGCAAATAATTTTTTACCCTATTAATGCTTTGGCTGTAGGCAGATCAATTTCTTTTTCCCATTTTGCGATGACAATGGTTGCAACTGCATTGCCAATGATATTTGTCAAGGCCCTTCCTTCACTCATAAAACGATCAATGCCAAAAATCAAAGCAATGGCTGCTACCGGAATATGCCCTACTGTAGGAAGTGTAGCAGCAAGTACTATAAACCCACTACCCGTCACTCCCGCTGCACCTTTTGAAGTAAGCAGTAATACCAAAAGCAATGTAATCTGCTGCCCTATATCCATGGGTGTATTGGTTGCTTGTGCCAGAAATATTGCAGCCATGGTTAGATAAATTGATGTTCCATCAAGATTAAATGAATAGCCTGTTGGGATAACAAGACCTACTACTGGTTCTGAACATCCTACTTTTTCCAATTTATTAATAAGGCTTGGCATGGCAGCTTCAGATGATGATGTTCCTAATACAACCAATAATTCTTCCTTAATAAAAGCTAACAACTTAAATAAATTGAACCCTGCATACTTCAGAATGCCCCCAAGAATAATGACTATAAATAAAATACAGGTAATGTAAAATGACCCCATGAGCTGACCAAGGGCAGCTAAAGATCCCAGCCCGTATTTGCCGATGGTAAATGCCATGGCACCTAAAGCCCCTAATGGCGCAAGTTTCATGATCATCTTGATGATTGCAAACAGTCCATCCTCAAATGATTGAATAACCCTGATCAATGGTGCAGCTTTTTCGCCAATTTTTGACAATGCAAACCCCAACAGGACAGAAAAAAACAAGACCTGCAGAATATTGCTGGTAGATAATGCATTCACAATATTTTCCGGAATAATATTAATGATAAAATCCTTTAGAGACTGACTTTCACCCTGGGTAATAAAATTTTCGACCGCTTTAGTATCCAGTGTTGCCGGATCAATATTCATTCCAACACCCGGCTTTAATAAATTGATGACAAGCAAACCGATTATCAATGCAAATGTGGTAACAACTTCAAAATACAGGATTGCTTTTAATCCAACACGTCCTACTTTTTTTGTGTTCTGCATTCCGGCAATTCCGGTTACGATAGTGCAAAAAATAATCGGGGCGATCATCATCTTTATCAACTTTATAAACCCATCCCCTAATGGCTTTAATTCTATCGCAAATGAAGGATAAAAATGTCCGGCTGCAATTCCAATCAGAATGGCAATAATTACCTGGAAATACAGGCTTTTCAAAAGTTTTTTCACTGATTAATTTTATTGTTTTAAAAATCCGTTTAAGACAAGCCATTTAATCGAAGAAGGCATCCAGTATTCATCCTGCATTTTATTATACAATGCAAAACCATGTCCCCCTTTTTGATAAATGTGCAACTGTGTGGGAATTCTATTTGCTGATAACCCATTAAAATAGGCAATACTATTTCCAACCAAAGCCGTACTGTCATCAGCAGCATGAATCAGAAATGCCGGAGGGGTAGCTTTATTTATATGCAATTCCGGAGAATATTGTTTTTTCAAATGACTTGTTATATTGGCGCCCAGCAATACACTTCGGGAGGTAGATGTTTTAGAGGTCAACGAATCTGTAAAACTTATTACAGGATATATCAATAATGAAAATGCCGGTTTTCTAAATGTTAATCCGGTAGATGCCATGGCTGCCAAATGACCTCCGGCAGAAAAACCAAGAATTCCAATTTTGGTCGTATCAAGATTCCATTTAGCTGCTCCCTGATAAACAATATTTATTGCTTGCTGAAGATCCAGCATGGGTGCAGTTTTGTAATCAGCATAGGCTGAATCACGCCAGGTACGGTACTTCAAAACAAATGCAGTGATGCCGTATTCTGCAAAAGCTTTTGCCGCTTCATAGCCTCCATCTTCTATAGATAATCTGGAAAAACCACCCCCGGGGCAAATAATAATTGAGGTTCTGCCTGAGTTGGGTTTTTTTGATTCAAAAACAGTCAGTGTCGGATTGGTAACATGGCTAACAAACGGCCTGCCTTTATCGGGTTTTGTAAAAACCTCTTTATCTGCAACGGGTAATGAACCGGGTGCCAACCCTTGATATAATGCAATAACCACTTGTGCATTTGCATTCTTGCAAAAAGAAATCAAAAACAAAAATGTTATTATCGTAATTCTCATAAGGTATTTTGCTATTTGAATAATTGCACTAAAAATAGCAAAGTTTGGTATAAAAAAAAGAGGCTGTTTTTACAGTCTCTTTTTTTTATACTACATCCAATTTTATTTTTTACTGAATTGCCGGTTAATAAATTCAAAAGATGCTTCATAAGTTTTTACCCAATTGCGGTGCAATAAAAAACTATGCACTTCATCGGGAAAAACCAATTGCTCAAAATATACATTTCGTTTCCTCAACATTTCTGCAAGCCTCACCGTTTCTGTAAAGTTTACATTGCGGTCATCATCGCCATGAATAAACAGTACTGGTGATTTCCACCCATCAATATAATTTTCGGGAGAAGATTGATAAGCCAGTTCTGCAAAGGCTTTTAATTTCTCCGGATTATATGAACTTACAAAATTGCGGATGCCCTCATTCCAATCATGCACACCATGTATATCTACACCGGCAGCAAACAGATCAGATGCACGGGCCAATCCATGTGCAGTAAGGTAACCACCATAACTTCCGCCCCATAAAGCTATCTTAGTTCCATCTACATCATCCCTGCTTCTTAAGTACAATCCTGCTCCTGCCAGATCAAAATATTCGCTGGCTCCCTGTGCGCCGTAGTTCAACGCTTCTCTGAACTCCATGCCATAGCCAATACCACTGCGGTAGTTTAATGAAATAACCACATAGCCTTTATTGGCAAAGTATTGATTGAGTGCATACGCATTGGAATAATACTGACCGTAATTAAAAGTCAGCAGCATTTGCCGGCGTGAACCACCATGTGTAAATATCAATGCAGGATGTTTATCGCCAGGTTTATGATTGGCGGGTAAAAATATCTGTGCAGGTATTTTCATGCCGTCTGTGGCAGTAATCATAATGGCTTGAGGAATTACCATGGAGGTTTGAGGAAATGCTGCGGGAAAATTTTCTTTGGCCAAATCTGTAAAAGCTCCAGCATTAGAAAGCAATGCAGGCCATGCAGGTTTTTGTGCAGTGGCATATAAAACCGCCAATCCGTTTTCTGTTTGCACCGGCGACCATTCTGCATTTTTTGTTTTTGAAACCTGTGTAGCCATACCGGTTATTATATCTGCCTGCCAGATATGTCTCCGGTCTATATCTCCAATATTGCTTGTGTAATAAACGGTTTGAAGATTTTTACTGATCGTCACATTCTCCACTTCACCTTCACCGGGTGTCAGGAGTTTTGTTTTTCCTGTGGCCATATCCAATGCATATAATTGTTGCCAGCCGGTTTTTTCCCAGGGAAATATAAGCTGATTACCAGCCGCCCATATTAATTGGTTATCTACCACAGGTACTTCATTGTTGGCTACACTTCCTTTTCCTTCATCCGCTTTCCAAACTTCTTTTGTAATGCCACTTTTTAAATTATGCAAATAAATTGACCATGGATAACCTTCTCTTCTGGGCGTAAAAGGTAAACTGTTTCTTACAGCCGGGCTTCTTCTGAAAACCAGTTGCTGCCCGTCAGGACTCCATGCCGGCGCATCATCCAGGTCGATGGATGGATTGATAAAATCGAAAGACTTGTTTAAAAAACTGTAGATGCCAATGAATGAATGATCGCCTCGGTTACTTGTAAATACTATTTTGTTCCCATCCGGTGACCAGCGAATCTGGGATTGAGTTCCTCTGGATTGAAAAAGTTTTTGTGTTTTGAAAGCAGTATCAGAAAGTGAAACGGTCCATACTTGTCCCCCATTCAGATAAGCTAATACTTTTCCATCCGGTGAAATTTTGGGATAGGAACCCGGACCTATTTTCTGCAAAGCCGTTCCATTCTTATTGATGATATATAAAATTCTTTCTGTGGAAACCTGCAAGAGTGCAGGATTGGCTGACTCACCACGACTGTTGTTTGAGTTGCCCCTGATGAAAACAATACGGTTGCCGTCGGGTGTAAATGTAAGACTGTTTATTTCAACGCCTTCATCTCCTTTGTACTGGGTTATTTGTTTTGCTGTAAATGATGGAGACTCTGCAAGAAAAATATTTCGTTCTCCTTTATTATTAAAAACCCATGCAATGCATTTACCATCTTCAGAACTTTTCAGTTCTGTGGGGAAAGGAACTGACAAAACAGACTCTATACTAAATTGTGCAAACAAGGAACCTGAAATAATTAATTGCAGGATGAATTGACAGATAAATTTCATGGATGTATTTTAAAAATGAATAAAGAATAGCTGACCGCACTTGCCGAAACTATTATTCAATATTACTTTAAAATCATCAATGTATTTCATTTGCCTTTAAACAAAAAGCCTATTTCTCTATCCCAATCTTGATTTTCTTGTTTTTGATTTTTGCCTCTTTAATCAACTGCAAAACCGAATTCACTTTTGATTTGCGTATAGCCACATACGAAAAAAAATCCTTCACTTCGATCAATCCTATTTCTTCTTTTTTCAGATTTCCACGGTTGGTGAAAAACCCGACAATATCCATTTTGTTGATCTTATCTTTTTTTCCTGCTGCTACAAACAAAGTGCTCCACTTGGGTTTTTCAGGAAGCGTTGTGGTTTCCGGCAATTCAATCATAGTATGATCCTTTACATAGGCCGGTAATTTTTCATCGGGTGCCAGTATCAGGATTGCTGTTCCGGTAGCATCCATCCGGGCGGTTCTTCCGTTGCGGTGGGTGAACACTTCTTCACTGGCCGGTAAATGAAAATGAATAATGTAGCGGAGATAGGCAATATCCAAACCTCTTGAAGCAAGATCGGTTGTTACTAATATATCCGATGTTCCGTTTCTGAATTTACATAATGCCTTATCCCTGTCTTTTTGTTCCAAAGCACCATGATAATATACATTGGTCAGGCCCCTATCGGTCAACAATCGACTTGTCCTTTCTACTGCATCCCGGTGGTTGCAGAAAATAATAGTGGAACGTCCGCCCAGCATACATATCAGGCGAAATAATGAATCAATCTTATCAGCCACATCCGATTTTAATACTTGGATGGCCAGGGCTTCTGAAACTTCGCCGCTTAAAAAATCAACCCTTTGCGGGTCTTTCATACCGATAAATTCCGGAATTTCCACATCACCTGTAGCTGAAGTAAGGATACGCTTATTGATATGCTTCATCGATTCGAGTAAGAATGTCATCTCACCCTGAAAGCCCAGTTCAAGCGATTTATCAAATTCATCCATCACCAGGGTTTCAATGCCATCCGTTTTAATATTACCACGTCGGAAATGATCGCCGAGCCTGCCGGGAGTACCAATGACCAAGGCTGGCGCCTCCAGTAAATTATTTTCTTCTATCTCCCGTTTGTGGCCACCATAGCAACAGGTTACTTTAAAACCCGTAGTCATATCCTTGAAAACTTTTTCAATCTGTAAGGCCAGTTCACGGGAAGGAACAACGATTAGAGCCTGTGTGGTATTCTTTTTATCTGCATCCAATAATTGTAGCAGGGGCAATAAAAAAGCCAATGTTTTACCCGATCCGGTATCCGACAACAAAACCACATTATCCTGTTTTTCAATAGCATCAATAGAAGCCAGTTGCATTTCATTCAATGCCTCAATCTTTAAATGGCCGAGTATTTTTTTAAGTGAATTATTTTTTAACTGCATAGCTGCAAAAGTAGGCAACAATATGCAGGCTAAGTCATATAGTGTTTTTTTCAGTTATCCGATAATTAACCCAAATAAGAAATGGGAAATCATATATTAAGTGATTCTATTCACCTAATATAATAATAATTGGTGAATTTAAACACTAACATCATCATTTTTTTGGCTTCTCCAACTCTTCAATCGTTTTCTTCGCCACTGCCAGCCTTATCTGTTTATTTTTCACCGTCAGTTTAGTGGTTGCCCTAATACTGGTCTATGTCCTTTTTATTCAACAAAACCGAAAATAGAAGTTACTTTAAATATTCACTTACTTCTTTTTTAATAAACGCCTGTACGGTTTTCCAGGTTTGATTTTTTAAACTTATCGGGTCTTCGCTTTCTTCTGCATCTGCAAAAAAAGTGATGGCCTGTGGTACCGTTATTAATAAGTTTTGTGTAGTATATTTTTCTTTATGAAATTGTATAAAATCTTTTATGGAAAAGTGTTGCAGCAGTTCTGCAATATCCCAAAAGTCTTTCTTTTTTCCTCTGCCTAAAATGGCCTGCACTTTCATGGCAATAATATCTTCGGTAGAAAACATCCGTATGCCTTCGGCGTTTATTACTGACCTTATTAATGGATGTGGATGGCGGACAATATCAATCTTTACTCCATCTATAAAACAGAAAATACCAAACCGTGCCTGTTTTTCTTCAGTTACAAATTTATCGGCAAACTTTTTTTGGATAGAATCAGTAATTATTTTGTTGTCAAACGGTTTGCTAGAGAACAAGTCTAAATCAACTGACATACGGTGGCCATATAAAAGGGATAAAGCTGTGCCGCCAACTAAGGAAAAATCCTGTAATTCAGGCATTACCATTAATGCCTCTAATATGGAAAAAGTGTGGGGTTCGACTGTCTTAAAATGTAGCATCGGAAATCTTTTAGCGGCCTGTTAATTACTGCACTTGCCAGATACATTCTTGTTTCGGGTAAAAATTTTGCATTCAGTAAAGCGGTTGTTACTTTTTCATCGCCGTAATAGCGGCGGCAATTGCGAATATCATCCACATCGCCCCGTTCAAAAACACGTTCTATGACAAAATTGGCTTTGGCATCGTAATCAATGTTTTCAAACAACACATCCCAAAAAATGCGTTTGTTAAATATGGGTTTTGCTTTGGTTGGCATATTATAAAGATACAACTGTGATTCAATTTTAATTGTTTTCCAATTCCTCTATCGTTTTCTTTGCTGCCGCCAGCCGTATCTTTTTATTTTTCTCCACCAATTTATGCGTTGCCCATTTTTCTATTTTGTGATGCATTGGAACAAGCAAAGCTGCAATGCAAACCAATGCCAGCAGCATCAGAATTGGAGAGTGGTTTGTTACCCGTTCTAAAAAAGGATGTAGCAGTAAGTTAAGAAATTCAAAAACCAGCAATAAAGCAATTACGCCAAAAAATCCTATCATTTTTGTATTGGTAATAAAACTGCAGCTGAGTAATAAAAATAAAATAATGAAGGTGATAATGCCAAGGGCAATTAAGGCGTATTGAATATTTTCTTTACGTCGCCCCGCTTCCTGCTTATTTTTAGCATCTTCCTCTGAAATGCGGAATTGTTCACTAAAAGCCAGCGACTGGATTTTATTCGTTTTCTCTTTGCTGAATACAGAATCCCGGAATGCAAATTCTAGCCTTGCATAATAGTAGGCACTGTCTGTTTGGCGAAGACTGTCATATACACTTCTTAAAAACCCTGCAGCCGCCTGTTTAAAATCATAATTATTAAGCTGTTTGCCCGTTATTAATAGTTGATGTGCCTGCTCCTTTGCAATTAAAATCTTATTATCCTTTAGCAGGAAATTAATATATGCTGGCTTGATAATAAATTTTACATAAGAATACTGCATGGAATCTGACTGAGCATTTGCTCTTTTAAAATGGAACCCGGCCAAATCTTTATCAGCTAATTGTTCATGTACTCCCCCCCAATAGCATTTGTGCATATGTTTCATAAAGGAAGCTTCTTAAACGTAGATTCGTTTCATTCAATGCCTGTGTATAGTGCATGGCAGAGTCTGGCCTTTTAATAAATAAGAAATACCTGCTATAATTATATTGTACCTGCCTTACCATATAATTATACATAGAAGAGTTCTTGCCGGGCAATGCCAACTCTGCTTTTCTTATATATTTTATTTGCTCAGCGGGGTTACCCAGATTTTCATATACAATACTGATATCAATATATAAGGAACTTAATCTTCTTTTGTCATTGGTTTTCTGTGCCAATGGAATGCCTTTAAAGAAAAATTCAAGCGCCTTACTGTAATCACCTGTATTAAATAAAAATAAGTTTCCTACGAAATTGTAACTTATAGCAAGTAACGAATCGTTGTTTAACTGTTGAGCTATCTGCAGCATTCTTAAACAGGAAGCAGAATCTAAATTATTATTGCCGCTTGAAAAATACTCTTCGCCTATTTTGCTATATAAGTCAAACCGTTCAATCGGATTAGTAGTGGCAGCTAAAACATTCTTTAAACTATCTGATTTGTTTTGGGTAAAGCTGCTTTGTACTAATGAAAACCAGAAAAAATACATGAGTAGCTTTTTCATGATTCCGTTAAGTTAGTTCTTTTCCAATTCTTCAATTGTTTTCTTTGCACTTGCCAATCGTATCTGTTTATTTTTCTCCACCAGTATAGCGGTAGCCCATTTTTCTACTTTATGATGCAATGGAACTAGCAATGCTGCAATAGCAACCAATGCCAGCAACATCAGCACAGGATTGTGATGGGTTACTCTTTCTAAAAAAGGATGGAGCAGTAAATTTAAAAATTCAAAAACAAGGAGTAAGGCAACGATACCAAAGAAAACAATCACTTTTGCATTAGTGATAAACTGGCGACTCAACAGTAAAAAGAAAATGATGAATGTGATAATGCCAAGTGCAAGTAATGCATACTGAATATTTTGTTTGCGTTTATCTTCAGTTTTTATTTGTTCGGCTGTTACTTCCTGCTGACGTAGTTCTTCATCAAAGGTCATCACCTGAATTTGCTGATTTATTTTATTGCTGAACACTGAATCATTAGCTACCTTATAAATGCCGGCATATTTTAATGTACTGTCGCAATTGCTTTTTTCATAAATATCTGCAAGCATTTTTGCCGGTTTTACACTCATAAAAAAGAAAGGAGTATTCTTAACGGTTGTTAATGCTTTTTTCAGATAAAGAATACAACTGTCCTGTAGGTTTATCCGTAGAAAATGTTCGGCGATCCCGGTATAGGCGAGATTTAGTTGTCTCAGCCTTTGGGAATCTTCTGACATTTCAATAGCCATGTTAAAATACGAAACAGCCAGTGCGGCATGACCCATTTTGCTATGTACGCTCCCTAAATTCCAAAGTATATAAGGTAAATCCACCTGATTTATTACAAGGCTTAATTCATAGGCCCTTTGTAAATACTTTAAGGCAGAATCAAGCTTATTTAAATTCAGGTAACAAACTCCCAAATTCAACACAGGCCATATTTTAATTACTTCATTTTTGCCTTTTACAGCATCATTTAATGCATCAGAATATATTTTAAAAGCATTTTCCCATTCTTCACGGTCACGATACGTATGTCCCATTTGATTTTTGACCATAGCTAATATTGAAAAGTTATTAGCTTTTTCCGCCAGTTGTAATCCTTTTTGCTGAACCTGTAAAGCTCTTATTGGGTTTCCACTTATTCTATATCCTGTTCCCAGAAAACAATAAGCAGATGCTTCTTTAATAATGTCTTTATTTTCCTCTGCCTGTTTAAGCAATGCCTGTCCCGTTTGAATAAGTTGGTAAGGATCAAAGGAAGACCGGGAATCCCAAATGCTAACAATTAAATCAACCTTTTTGTCTTCGTTTTTTTCAACAACAAGCTTTTGCAGTAATGAATCAACAGACTGGCTTTGGGCAAAAGCAGTTTGTATACCTGCAATAAAACAAAAGAAGATTATTATTTTTTTACTCATAGCATTTAGTATTTTATTTTGGCATTCGTGAATCTTCGATTTCATAATTCAGTTAATTTATTCTTTTGTTTGGACAAATCTGGAATTGGCGGGTTTACTGGCATTACCTCGCTGTCCCAATTCCTCAATCGTATTCTTTGCTACATTTAACCGTATCTGCTATTTTTCAGTTTTTGCAGCTACTCATTTTTATGCATGGCATTTATTTCTTTTTCGGTTGCTGCTGTGTGCTGCAATGAATACCGCCGCCGCTCCAGTTTTGCATGATGGCATTAATAAACACAATTTTTCTTCCTGGGAACTGCTGTTCAAAAATTTTACGCACTTGTTTTTCTTTTTCATTGGAAGAACCAAAGGCTGTATAAGTGGGCAATAATACCAACCCATTTGTTACCAGGTAATTCATATAACTGCTGGCGGGTACTCTTAATAATGTATCACCGGCTTTTGGTTTTTCTGATGGTATAAAACTTTTTAACTCCACATCAAATGTCACTTCATTAGAGTCAATTTTTTCTCTTGCCAATATTTTCTTTGAAATCAAATCGGGCAAAGGCACTTTAATAATGTTGAATAAGTTACCATCCTGGTCTTTTGCATTTTTAAGAATATTGTAGTTCTCATTCATACGTTTATAATTCATTTGGTTGATAGGGTTGAGGTCTTTTTCTTTTTCATCTACCCATGCTAATAAAATGGTACTGGTATTTGAAAAACGTACAAACTCATCTGTATGTCCGCCTGTGCCTCCACCCACATAATTCGCTGTTATGCGCCGAAAAAAACTTTTAGGATCATCTGCCAAACCTTGTTTCATCCAAATGATAGTACTTACACCCAATACTCTTTTCATTTCTGTTTCAATGTATTCTTTTTTCATGCCGGGGTTACGTTGAAACACGGTTGCTTCGCACAGTATCAAGGTACCTGCTCCATTTACTTCAATGGCGCCACCTTCATGTATCACATCTGTTTTTAAAATTGTTGCTCCTTCTGTTATGGCCATCTGGCTGTCAACCGTTGCCGTTTTTAATCTTTTTTCATTGCCGATGGCATAGTATTTATTTACACTGTCAGTATTGCCTTCATATTTCTGTTGTAAAAAACCGGGATAGCCATAACTATCCCAGGCAAAATCGGCCACCGCCAGTTCGCCTTTTGCATTTACTAAAAATGCAGCGCCATGGTCACGAATCCAGTATCGGTCGCCGGGCATGATATAGGTTTTGTACATCGTAGTATCAATACCCTGCGATAAAAGATAGGCTTTTGCTTTTTGCAAGAGTGTATCGTTATGAAAAGCAATTTTTACCATAACATTTGGCACAAGCTCTTTGATGATGTTTGCAACAGCAGGATAGTAGCCACGCAAACTGTCTTTTTCCCAACCGAGCCAAACAGCATCATGTGGCTCCCACTCGGCAGGCATGTAAAATGTTTCGGCGAGACGGTTGTATTTTTTTGCGTTGCAGGCAATTAGTATGAGTGCTGCAAACAGAATAGTAAGAAATTGTTTCATCATTTTATTTTTTTTATAGGTTAAGCCATTATTAAATAATACGATATTGGCGTGTGTTATAGTATAAACTCTTCAATATTATTGCTGTTGATAAAGCTAAAACTATGCTTTGGGTAGTTGGAAGCAAATGTTTTGTTGAGACGGGGTGCTTTTTTATCGCTCCATTTTATTTCATAGGTTTCGAGCATACTATTTTTTTGAATAACTAAATCTACTTCCTGCTGGTCGTGGGAACGCCAGAAGAAAAATTTACCTGATTGCGTTTTGTATTCATTCTGTTTATACATTTCACTGACGACAAAGTTTTCCCAAAGTGCCCCTTTATCATTTCTGTTTTCAATTAAAGAAAAGTTCCCGGTAAGCGAATTAATGATTCCGTTATCTATAAAATAAATTTTCCGACCCTTCTTTAATTCCTTGGTAAGGTTGGTAGCGTAAGCGGGTAAACGAAAAATGATATAACATTGTTCCAGCAGTTGAATATACTTTTCAACTGTTTCATTGTTCAGTTGCAATTGTTTGCTCAACTGGTTATAATTGATTTCGCTGCTGATGTTTGCTGCCAGCATTTTTAAAAGATGAAAAAGTTTTTCCGGCTTTTTCAATCCCTGGTACATAAGAATGTCTTTATAAAGAAAACTGTCTGCTAAAAGTTTGAGCCGCTCTTTCTCTTCGCCCAAATGTGTAACAACTTCGGGATAATAACCATAAACCAACCGGTGTGGTATCATTCTTTTTTCTTCAATGAGCCCGTGATTCGTAACCATTTCTGAAAAGCTGAATGGAAATAAATGAAACTCCCACTTGCGGCCGGTAAGCGGTTCGTTGGTTTTGTTTTTTATTTCAAAGGCCGAAGAACCAGTTGCAATTACCTGTACATCTTTTAAAGTATCTGTAATTAATTTCAATTTTTTACCGATATCGGTTACCTGTTGTGCTTCATCTATGATGATGATTTTATTTTTCCCGAAATAACTTTTCAACCGGGTGGAAGTTGCATTTTCAATCAGTGTTTTTATATCAGGTTCGTCTGCATTCAACCATAATGTATCTTTTCTGTTTTCAGTAAGAATGCGTAGTAAAGTAGTTTTACCGGTTTGTCTTCCACCCAGTAAAATAATGGCTTTTTCCTTATGCAGTTTTGCTTTCAACTGCTTTTCAAGCTGACGGGAAATCATAATATTTTATGTTGTAACCGTAAATATAACGTTATATATTACGTTTTACTTGAAAATTTGCTAATAACTACCGGATGATTTGTATGAAAGAATGGTTATCCATTTACAACTTAATCCACCTTAGTCTTATTTTTTCTCCTCCAATACGTTCGTGTGCTGAAAGTATCAACGTATCGTTTCTAAATTCAAAATCACGGGTTAATACCGAACCCCAATCTTTTGGATTTGTGGAAGAATGTCGTTTGTGGGCAATCGTACTATCAGTGGTTTCATAGTCGGCAAAGTAAACGAAGTTAGATTGATAGAATTTTGCCAGTTCCTTTACATCTTTCATGTTTAAACTGTCCATGTTTTTATTTGTATCAAAATCTTTGTATCCTTTTGGTGTAAGATGAACGGCCATATGTCCCATTCCGTCATATAAAATAAATCCACTGTAACCTATCCTTGTTGTGTCATTTACCCATTTTGATGCTGCTGAATCAAATGCTTCAAATTTATCAAGCTTCCACATTCCGTGAAATTGTTCACCGCTCCTCAGCTTCTTATTCTTACAGGCATAAGCAGTACAGAGAATAAATAGTGCTACTATGAATTTTGAGAATTTCATATTTATGATTTAGTTAGTTGTATTAAAAATAATAATTTCGTTTTATTCTTTATCCAGTTTCAAAATTGTTTTTCCTGTTGCTGGCAACGTCAACAGGAGCGGAACTTTTAGCTTTTATTTTTTATCCATCTATTAATTTTTGTTTCCAAAATAATAAGTGGTAAGCATCCGTCTTTTAATACTTCATCATGGAATTCCTTAATGTCAAACTTATTCCCCAATTTTTGTTTTGCTTTTTCACGCAATTCAATAATTTTTATTTCCCCCACTTTATAACTTACGGCCTGTCCTGCTGTAACCATGTACCTTTCCACCCTTTGTTCTGCTTCAATGGATGATACCGGTTGATTCTCCAATACATAAGCAATGGCTTTTTCACGGGACCACCCTTTGTAATGTATTCCTTCATCAACAACTAACCGAACTGCTCTTTCTATTTCATTATTTAATCTGCCCAGATATTGATAGGAGTCTGTGTACATACCCAGTTCTTTACCTAAGCTTTCAGCATATAATGCCCATCCTTCTCCAAAAGCACTTGTCCAATATGCTTTTCTGAATTCAGGAATATCTGCTTCTTGCTGAATAGCTATTTGATAGTGATGGCCTGGAATAGCTTCGTGAATAAATAATCCTTCCATGGCGAAATAATTATAGTTGACGGGCTCACGTACAGTTTCATAAAAAATGCCTGGTCTTTTTCCATCCCGTGATGCTTTAGTGTATTGAGCATTTGCCCCGGCTTCACGGAATTTTTCAGTAGCCCTTACTTCAAATTTTGCTTTTGGTTTTAAATTAAAAAGGAGGTTTAGTTGTGGCGACATTTTTTCCTCAAAACTTCTGTATCTATCCAACACTTCCTTCTCTGTTTTAAAAGGAAAGAATTTGGGATCGGTTCTCACATACTGAAAGAAGGACTTTAAATCGCCTTTAAAACCAACCTGTACTTTTACAGAATCCATTTCTTTGCGGATACGTGCAACCTCACTAAGGCCCAACTCAAAAATTTTTTCTGCTGTAATATCTGACGTAGTGTAATACTTTAACCACAGTTCATACTCTTGCTTTCCCTTATTATTATCTAATAACCCTGATGTTTTTCTTGCTTTGGGAATATAATCAGTAACAATATAATCATGCAATTTTTTATACGCCGGTTTAATAATATTTTCAATGGCTTCCGAATAATCATTCTTTAATTGGACAGCGGTTGCACTATCTAAGTCGGTAGGTAGTTTTAATAAAGGTTTGTAAAATACATTCTCTTGAATAGCACCTTCAAACAGTGGTTTTAATTGTGGCGGAACTTTTTCCATTGCAGCTTTTGGATTTGAATTATTTAGGTCAAGACCTTTTTGCATATTAGCAATGGCCTGGTCAACCCAAATTTGAAAAACTTTCATGCGACTAATAAAATTCCTATAATCTTTTTCGGTATTGAAAGGAACAAATCCTGCCCCCGAACCCAAGGTAGCAAAACGGGTGGGGAAGCTAAATACAAATTGGTCAACCGGCCTGTAATACCCAAGGGAATTACTTAATCTTTCTATTTCTGATTTGAGCTTGTATGTAAAGATGTCAACACTTAATAGCTCTGAAGGAGTTAAATCTACTTTATTTATGACACTTAATGTGTCAAGGTATTTTTGATTTTGTGATATGGTTTTTGTTATATAATCTTCGCTGATAGTAATTTCAAGTTGATCGTTATAATCATTAAATCCTTCTTCTGTAGCTGCCAATGGGTTTAATGCGTAGTATTCCTTTGAATACTGATCTAATAATGGTTCCAGCTGAAACTGCTGATTCGTTTTACCTGGTGATTGTGAACAACCGGTCATTACGGCAATAGTGAAGATTAATATTATTTTTTTCATTTTTCAGAATTTTTGGTCATGGATAATAAGTTTGTTAATCATTGTGTCGGCATAGATTTGACGATAACAGCTTTTCTTTTATTCTTTATCTATTTTCAAAATAGTATGCAATAACACATTCGCTCCATTCGCCATATCCACTGCTGTTGTAAATTCTTTGGGTGAATGACTGATGCCGCCCACACTGGGAATAAATATCATGGCTGCAGGTGCTATCAACGCTATATTTTGCGTATCGTGGCCGGCACCGCTTTGCATAAATTTTGTGGTAAAACCTAATGTTTTGGCAGATGAGTTGATGGTTTGTTGTAATGTTTTATTGGTTAACGCAGGTTTCGATTCATTTGGCTGACGCAAAAAACTGATGGCAGTTTTAAATTCTTTTGCAATAACTGCTGCCCGTTTTTCCATTTCACTAAAAAGCAGTACAATTTTTTCAGAAGATAAATCACGAATCTCCAAACCCAAAACTACTTTACCGGGAATAACATTATAAGCACCTGGTTGTATAGCAATTTTTCCAACAATACCTACCTGGTTGCCTTTTATACTATTCACAACTTCATTCACAGCTATTATAAATTTTGAAGCTGCCAGTAATGCATCCTGCCGCATGTTCATGGGTGTGGCGCCGGCATGATTGGCAAAACCTTCCACCGTTACTTCCCAACGCACAATACCAACAATACCTTCCACCACACCAATCTGTATGTTTTCTTTTTCTAAAATACCACCTTGCTCAATATGCAATTCTAAAAAGGCTTTGAAAGCACCTTTCTTGCGGATACCATTTTGAATGCTGTCCGGATTGCCACCAATA
>JAYWCV010000033.1:0-28686 GCA_043780275.1 Chitinophagaceae bacterium | reverse complement strand
TCCAATGCTTTTGCAATAGCCCCTTCTAATACAGCTTCCGGAAATGCGATGCTTTACATAAACCCACATGTTTCTTTTGGCTACCGCACAGAAGTGCATGTGGTCAGCGAAGAGGGAATGAATGTTTACGGTGCAGCTACATGGGGACAGTTTTTTATTTTCCAGGGATTCAATGAGCATTGTGGATGGATGCACACTTCATCAAAAGCCGATGCAGCAGATCTGTATGAAGAAAAAATTATTCAAAAAGAAAAAGATTTTTTTTATGAATATGATGGAGCGATAAAACCTGTTTCAGAAAAAAAGATTCTCATCTCCCATAAAAAAGGTGGTAAGATGTTGACAGATTCTATCAGCATTTATTATACACATCACGGGCCTGTAATGGGAAGCAGAAATGGCAAGTGGCTAAGTTTAAAAGATCAAAACCGTTCAGTAAATGGCCTGATCCAATCCTGGCAGCGGATGAAAGCAAAGAATTTTACAGAGTTTAAAAATACAATGCAGCTGAAAGCTAATGCTTCTACCAATACTATGTATGCAGATGATAAAGGAAACATAGCTTACTGGCATGGCAACTTTATTCCAAAGCGGGATACCGCATTTAATTGGAATTTATCGGTGGATGGAACTACTTCAGCAACGGAATGGAAAGGCATACACGAAATAAATGAAATTGTGCATGTAGAAAATCCCGAGCAAGGCTGGATTCAAAACTGCAACTCCACGCCTTTTAATGTTTCGGGATTTAATACGATCAATAAAAATAATTATCCCGTTTATATGGCACCTGAAGGAGAGAATTTCAGATCACTGAGAGCTATTGGAGAAATTGAAAAAGAAAAAAAATTTACAATTGAAAAATTGATTGCAGTTGGCTACGATCACTATCTTAGCATTTTCGATAGTTTGCTCCCGCCATTATTTGAAGCTTTTGACGTATTGCCGGTTGCTGATCCTTTTCATTCCCGGTTAAAAGAACCAGTAACAATCCTCCGCTCATGGGATAAAAGATCTTCTATTACATCTGTCCCTACTACCTTAGCTATTTTTTGGGTTTATCAGCTTGTTTCTACTGATGGGGCAGATGGCAATCAAACAACAAATGACCAGGTTAGTTTTATCAGATCAGTTGTAAAGAATACTTCTGCAAAACAAAAATTAGAAATTTTGAATAATATAATTTCAGGATTGCACAACATGTATGGATCTTGGAAAATTCCCTGGGGTGATATAAACAGGTACCAACGTACAAGTGGATCAATTTATCCAAAGTTTGATGATAATGGCCAAAGCTTTCCTGTGGGTATTGCACCTGCCTATTTTGGTTCACTTCCGGCATATGAGACGGTTTGGCAAAACACGCAAAAAAAATATGGTGTAGCAGGCAATAGTTTTGTAGCAGTAGTAGAATTTGGCAAAAAGATAAAGGCAAAATCTATTGTGGCAGGCGGACAATCTTTTGATCCGCAATCAAAGAATTTTTTAAACCAGGCAACCATGTTTATACAAGGAAATTTCAAAGATGTTTTCTTTTATAAAACAGATGTAGAAAAGAATGCGGAGAGTAGTTATCATCCGGGAAATAAGAAGTAGTCTGATTGTATCAAAATATTTTACACTTTTATAGGGACAGAGTGTACAGCCGCCGCCATCTCTTTTATCAGCGAAGCATTTTTTTCAATAGCATTACCAACCACAATAATATCGGCACCTGCTTTACAATTAAGATATGCTTTTTCGGGATCGGTAATTCCACCACCAACAATTAATGGGACGGAAATATTTTTAGAAACTTTTTCAATCATTTTTTCTGTGATCGGTCTTTTAGCTCCACTGCCTGCATCCATATAAATCAGTTTCATGCCCAGCATTTCTCCGGCCATGGCAGTACACATGGCAATGTCGGTTTTATCGGCAGGCAACGGCGTAGCATTGCTTATATAGGAAACAGTTGTTGGTGCACCACCGTCAATAACCATATATCCGGTTGGCATTATTTCCAAACCACTTTGACGAACAGCTGGAGCAGATACGACATGTTGGCCAATCAGCATTTCCGGATTTCTTCCGGAGATCAGCGAGAGATATAAAAGAGAATCTGCGTATTTACTTATCTGTGATGGGCTACCGGGAAAAAGGATTACCGGTATAGTACAGTGTCTTTTTAAATGCTGAATCACTTCATCCAGGTTATTGTTGATCACCAGGCTTCCTCCAACAAAAAAATAATCAACGCTGGCTTCAATAGAAATTTCTATTAATTCATTCAAATCTTCAATAGTTACCTGATCCGGATCAATAAGTACGGCAAAGGATTTTATGCCTTTTGCCTTTTTCTCGCTGATGGATAAGTAGATGCCTGATTTCATATATTTCATGGAAGATTAGTGCAAAAATGCAAAAAGTTTTTTAGAATGAATGCTTAAGTTCAAATTGAATAATTTTATAAACGGGTATATGCACCCAGTTGAAGAATATGATTATTCGTGAAATTTTTATTTCTTCCAGATATATATTGATTCATATAGCCTAGTTCAATATCGAATTTCGAAGATAGTCGATGGCCCACGGAAAGGAACAATCGATTCTGGTCAAATGTTTTTCCATTTACTTCAGAAGCATTTCCTATATTAAAAAAAGTCTCATTCTGAATGCCAATAAATAACCCATTTGTAAATGTTTTTTGTTTGTTAAGAGGAATCAGATTTCGTGTAAAATAACGGAGACGGTTAGCATATTTATTTCCATCATTTTGTATGCTGTTGTTTACTGTTTTACTAACGGGAATGAAACGTTGCTCCAGTCTTAATCTGTGCGATGAAGTGATCTTGTTTATTTTTTGAGTGTATAATAATTGCTGCCAAACCCGGTGTTCAACCGCAACACCGGTTATATTGCTGATGACTCTGCGGTTTTGAATAAATCCATAACCAAAACTTCCAATCATTTTTTTTGAAAAATGAATGTTCAATCCCGGTCGTAATAGAATGGTTTGAATATTTTTTAATTCATCTGTACTTCTGATTTGTGCATCAAAATGCAGACTTAGATTTTTATCAAGTTTGTATGTATTGAAGGATGCCAGCCATCCGGTGAATTGCTGTTGCGACTTTGCAGTAGCAGTT
Organism: Chitinophagaceae bacterium; assembly: GCA_043780275.1. GTDB lineage: Bacteria > Bacteroidota > Bacteroidia > Chitinophagales > Chitinophagaceae > MGR-bin208. Next base: position 25,558 of record JAYWCV010000033.1, on the reverse strand, counting down.
AATAATAAAACAAAAATGATGGCCGATATTTTTTTCATATGTGCGAAATAATCTTCAAAAATAATTCAGAAAACCCGAAGGTATTCAAATAAATAAAACTGGGTTTATTGGCTGAGGAAGGCTATATGTTTTTAATTAAACTTCAAGTATAGTTAAATAATGGAATATTGGCTAATTATCAAAAAAACAAATGAACAAATATTGCAATATTTGTTCAAAAAAGAGAGAATGCAGAGCCCTGCGAAGTTTCATCAAGTTAAAAATTCTTTATCCACATTCTGTTGATATTTATACGTTTGATTTACCATTTACAAAAAATAGTTTCGTCATCTTCTATTTCCATTTACTAACCGCTAAACTGTTTTGAAGATGTCCAAAAAAATTCAAGGTACCCCAAAGGGATTACAATTCTCCCGGCGATTCACGTCCGATACGATCAATGTGATGGATTTGTTTGAATACGATTACCGAACCTCGGTGATTCGTAATCCATCAGGTGAAGTGGTTTTTGAAATGAACAATGTAGAAGTTCCCAGGCAATGGAGCCAGATAGCCACCGATATACTTGCGCAGAAATATTTCAGAAAGGCAGGCGTACCGCAGGCAGATGGATCATTGGGAAGAGAAACCAGTGCTAAGCAGGTGGCTCACCGTATGGCAAACTGTTGGAAAGTTTGGGGTGAGAAGTATGGATATTTTGCAACAAAAAAAGACGGACAGATATTTTATGATGAATTAGTGCACAGCATCCTTAATCAAACCTGCGTACCAAATTCGCCTCAGTGGTTTAATACCGGCTTATTTGAAAGCTATGGAATAAAAGGAAAGCCACAGGGTCATTATTATGTAGACCCCAAGGATAGTCAATTAAAGAAGTCTACATCCGCATACGAACGTCCGCAGCCACATGCTTGTTTTATATTAAGTGTGGAAGATGATTTGGTTAATGATGGTGGAATCATGGACCTGTGGGTTCGTGAAGCCCGGATTTTTAAATATGGTTCTGGTGTTGGTACGAATTACAGTAACCTACGGGGTGAGGGAGAAAAATTAAGTGGAGGTGGAACATCCAGTGGCTTGATGAGTTTTTTAAAAATAGGAGACCGTGCAGCCGGTGCCATTAAAAGTGGTGGTACAACACGCCGGGCAGCAAAAATGGTTTGCCTGGATCTTGATCATCCGGAGATTGTAGAATTTATTAATTGGAAAGTAGAAGAAGAGAAAAAGGTGGCCGCATTGATCAATGCCGGTTATGCATCCGATTATGAAGGGGAAGCATATAAAACAGTATCTGGTCAAAACTCCAATAACTCGGTTCGTATACCCAATTCATTTTTTGATAAATTAGAAAAGGGCGAAGATTGGGAATTGACCGGTCGTAAAGATGGCCGGGTGATGAAAAAAATTCCATCTGGCGAATTATGGAACCAGATTGCGTATGCTGCATGGTGTTGTGCCGATCCCGGAACTCAGTATAATACTACAATCAATGAGTGGCATACCTGTCCAAAGGGTGGTGAAATCAGGGCATCCAATCCTTGTTCGGAATATATGTTTCTGGATAACACCGCTTGTAACCTGGCATCCGCCAACCTGATGAAATTATTCAATAAAGAGAATAATCAATTTGATGTGGACGGTTTTGAATATATCTGTCGTTTATGGACCGTTGTATTGGAGATATCTGTATTAATGGCACAGTTTCCAAGCAAAGAAGTGGCACAACTTAGTTATGAATACCGCACACTGGGATTAGGATTCGCCAACCTGGGTACTTTATTAATGGTGAGTGGAATTCCTTACGACAGTGAAAAAGCCAGGGCTATTGCAGGTTCTATCTCATCCATCATGACTGGCGTTTCGTATAAGACTTCAGCAGAAATGGCCGGCATATTAGGTGCGTTCCCAAGATATGAAGAGAATAAGGAAGACATGTTACGGGTTATGCATAATCATCGTTTGGCTGCTTATGATGCAGATCAGTACGAAGGGTTAAGTATCAATCCGCAAGGAATCAAATCGCAACATTGCCCCGATTACTTATTGAAGGCCGCTTGTAAGGCATGGGATGATGCGGTAACTCTGGGCGAAAAACATGGTTACCGAAATGCGCAGTCAACAGTAATTGCACCTACTGGAACAATTGGTCTTGTGATGGATTGTGATACAACCGGTGTTGAACCAGATTTTGCATTGGTTAAATTTAAAAAATTAAGTGGTGGTGGATATTTTAAAATCATCAACCAATCAGTACCGGATGCTTTACGGAATTTGAAATACAGCGAAAAAGAAATTGATGCGATCATCAAATATGCAGTAGGTGCTGCTAGTTTTTCCGGTGCTCCCTTTATCAATCACCAAACATTAAGCGAAAAAGGATTTATTGCAGAAGAAATTAAGAAACTGGATGCAGCGGTGATTGCCGCATTTGATATTGCTTTTGTATTCAATAAATTCGCTTTGGGTGAAGAATGTTTGCAGCGTTTAGGATTTAAACCTGAGCAGTATAATGATTTTGAGTGGAGTTTGCTGGAAGCATTAGGATTTTCGGATAATGAAATTGATGCAGCCAATGATTACGTATGTGGAACCATGATGCTGGAAGGAGCTCCATTATTAAAAGAAGAACACTTGGAAGTTTTTGATTGTGCAAATAAATGTGGTAAAAAAGGAGAAAGATATATTCATGCCCATGGACATATTCGGATGATGGGAGCCGTACAACCATTTATCAGTGGAGCTATTTCAAAAACAATCAACCTTCCACACGAAGCCAAGATTGATGAAATTGCCGATTCGTATTTATTAAGCTGGCAATTGGGTTTAAAAGCTTGTGCACTTTACCGGGATGGTTCAAAACTTTCGCAGCCATTAAGCAACAAATCAGACAAGAAAACGAAAAATGAGGATGCTGCTGAAAAGGAAACTGTTGAATTAAAAACTGAATCGAATATACTGGATCTGAGTAAACTGACCGTGGAGGAATTATTGGATGAGGTAAACCGCCGTGTTCAATCAAGTGCAGACACAAAATTGAAACGCAAACTTGCTTCCATTGTTGAACGACGTACTTTACCGGCCAAGCGAAGAGGGTTTACCCAAAAAGCTAAAATAAACGGACAGGCAATTTTTGTGCGTACCGGCGAATACGGAGATGGAACATTAGGAGAAATATTTATCGACATGGCAAAAGAAGGAGCAACCATGCGAAGTATGCTAAACTGTTTTGCCATTTCTATTTCTATCGGTTTGCAATATGGTGTACCCTTGGAAGAGTTTGTAGAAAAATTTGTATTTACCAAATTCGATCCTTCCGGATTTGTTGAACATCCAAATATTAAATCAACCACATCGATTGTAGATTTAATATTTCGGACATTGGGTTATGAATACCTGGGTCGAACAGATCTTGTTCATGTATTAGACAAACCGGAAGTGGCCAATACCGGTACCGATGATTGGGATGATGTACCAACCGGTTTGGAGTATGCAAAAGAGCCTGAATTATCCAGTGTAAGAATATTGGGTTCTACGTCTACTTCCACGTCAACTGTTGGAATAAAGAATACAAAAATTGTTTCCATTTCAAGAGCGGAGAATAGTAGTATGGACGCCGTAAATGCGGCAGCTAAAAATATGCAAAGCGACGCACCTGCCTGTAATACCTGTGGACATATTACGGTTAGAAGTGGCACTTGTTATAAATGCCTGAACTGTGGCAACAGCATGGGTTGCAGCTAAAAAATGAAAAATTATTTTTAGGTTAAGATATGATAAGTAACGCCTCATTTTTATGAGGCGTTTTCATTTATTCAGTATTCCCGCCAAGCATACTTCCAACTGCACCTTCGAGCATCGGAAATTTTTCAATAATAAAATTTTTGATGGTATCCAGGCTTTTGATTGCTTGCTCATCTGTTAACCCTGCTTCGTTTTTTAAAAGGTCTATCAGTTCCTGCATAATTGAATTTTTAAATGATCATTTTTATTGAAGTTAATGCAAATAAAAAACGTCCGAAATTCGGACGTTAAAAATTATTTTTTGAAAATTTAAGCGACCTTTAAAAAATTCAGTTTATTCTTGTTGAATTTGTTTTCAGCGTATTCGATATCCAGTACAAATGTTTTAATATTCGAAGAAGGTAACTCAAACATCGCATCGGTCAGTAAACTTTCAAAGATGCTTCTTAATCCACGGGCACCTAATTTAAATTCCAGTGCTTTTTTTACCATAAAATCAAGTACCTCATCTTCCACAATTAATTCGATCCCTTCTAGATCAAATAATTTTTTATATTGTTTTACAAGGGCATTTTTAGGTGTTATCAAAATCTCTCTCAATACCGGTGCATCCAATGGATTCAGATGAGTTACCACAGGAATACGTCCCAATAATTCAGGAATTAAGCCAAATGATTTAAGGTCGGTAGCATTGATAAATTGCAACAGGTTTTTTTTCATATTTTCCTGCATTGCCTTGTCTACATTAAATCCAATAGTATTGGTTTGTAGTCTGCGAGAAATAATTTTATCAACGCCATCAAATGCACCACCACAAATAAATAAGATATGTTGTGTATTTAATTTAATCAGTTTCTGTTCGGGATGTTTACGGCCCCCCTGCGGTGGAACCAATACATCGGTTCCTTCCAAAAGTTTCAACAATCCTTGTTGTACACCTTCACCACTTACGTCGCGGGTGATGGAAGGATTATCGCTTTTGCGGGCAATTTTATCAATTTCATCAATGTAAACGATTCCACGTTCGGCAGCAGCCACATCGTAATTGCAAACCTGCAATAATCTGGAAAGTATACTTTCCACATCTTCTCCCACATATCCTGCTTCTGTAAAAACAGTTGCATCCACAATGGCAAAAGGAACATTCAACATCCGGGCAATGGTTTTGGCAATAAGGGTTTTACCGGTTCCGGTTTCCCCAACCATAACAATATTACTTTTTTCAATTTCAACTTCGTTCGAATTATTGTCGGAATGTTTTAAACCAATTCTTTTAAAATGATTATATACAGCTACTGAAATTACTTTCTTCGCTTCATCCTGTCCGATGATATATTCATCCAGGAATTTTTTCATCTCCATGGGTTTCTTGACCGTGAGTTTGAAATTAGTGGTAGATGATTCATCTTTTGTCACCAATTCCTGTTCAATGATTTCTTTGGCGTGTTCAACACAGCTTTCGCAAATATGCCCGTCTTGCCCGGCAATCAATATTTTGACTTCGTCCCGGTTTCTTCCACAAAATGCACAGTGTAAAGTATTTTTTCCCATTCTATTTTATTTCTGAATTAACAATCTTCAACTACTTAGACAAGCAAAATTATAAAACCGCTTCTTTTAAAGCGGTTTTAATTTATAAAAAAAATATAAAAGGCTTGTTATGAGGATCTTAGAGTTTGTCTAAAATGCCATCAACGATGCCATATTTGATAGCTTCCTTAGCATCCATCCAATAATCACGGTCAAAGTCACTCATGATCTGATCAAAACTTTTGCCACAATTATCGGCCAGTATGGTGGCACTGATTTCCTTCACTTTTTTGGTTTGCACTGCCTGAATTTCCAAATCTGTACTTACTCCCTGAATATAACCTCCTAATGAAGGTTGGTGAATCATTACTTCACCATGTGGGTAAATGAATCTTCTTCCTTTGGTACCTGCACTTAATAAAATACTGCCCATGGATGCTGCAAGTCCCATACAAATAGTACTTACCGGACTGGAAATCATTTTCATCGTATCGTGCATCACCATGCCGCTTGTAACAACTCCACCCGGACTGTTAATAAAGAATTTTATTTCTTCACCGGGTTTATCTGCATCCAGTAAAAGTAATTTAGTGACAATTTCTTTGGCCGATTTATCATCAACAACTCCCCACAGATAAACACATCTTTTATCAAAGAAATATTTTTCCAATCGTTTATTCAGCATCATCAGTTCGTCTCTTTTGTCTTCTCTTTCTTTTTCTTCCGGCTCTTCCATTCTCCAGTTAGAATATATAGGTGAATTGCGATTCATGATAATTGAGTTTGAAATTTGTAAAAAAATTAGTCTTTCTTTTCTTTCCGTGGGTTGGTTAATAATACTTCATCAACCAGTCCGTATTCTTTAGCTTCTGATGAAGTCATCCAGAAATCACGATCAAAATCTTTCGCAATTTGTTCAAGATCTTTTCCGGAATGAAGACTGATTACTTCATACAGGTCTTTTTTCAGTTTCTTTATTTCATTTACTGTGATGATGATATCACTGGCCTGTCCGCCGATGGCGCCACTGGGCTGGTGCATCATGACTCTGGAATGTTTAAGAGCAGCTCTTTTGCCTTTGGTGCCAGCCGTTAACAATACCGATGCCATGGAAGCCGCAACACCAATACAGATTGTTGCAATGTCTGGCGTAACATATTGCATAGTGTCATATACGCCTAATCCGGAGTATACACTGCCACCGGGAGAATTGATATACATATTGATATCCCGGTTACGGTCAGTTGAATCTAAAAAAAGTAACTGGGCGGTTACAATATTAGCCACTTCGTCATTGATGGGATAACCCAGAAAAATGATGCGGTCCATCATCAAACGGCTGTAAACATCCATCACAGCTACATTCATAGGGCGTTCCTCAATGATGTTTGGTGTAAGTGCAGTTACTAGGTGTTTGGTATAACCGTCCAATGTATTGCTTGATATGCCTTGATGTTTAACGGCATATTTTTCGAATTCTGAATTATAACTCATAGGTTGAAATTTAGTCAGGAAACTTTGATTAATCAAATATCCGTCCAAAAGACGGTTCAACAAAATTGATGACAAGAAAGAATATTAAATCCGACGAATTGACACGAATTTGTTTAATAAGTTTGACATGAAAAAAGGTTGATAAAGAATAAATTCTTTATCAACCTTTTAATATATTGTTTTTTTATTTTAATGATGGTGCTGGTGTTCTTCAATGATTTTGGTAAAATCTTCTGTACTGATTTCTTTTTCAGCTGGAACAACCTGTGTTTCTGCCCAATCGAAAATCTTTTGAGTCTGGATGCGGTTATAAGAATCTTCAATGAATTTTTTGTCTTTCATCATTTTGTCTACATATTCCCTGACCCAATCCTGTTCAACATCCTGCATACCCATTCCTAAGTAGCTCAAAATTTGTTGTTTGGCAAAATTCCGAAGGTCATCAGGAAGAACGGTGATATTATTTCCTTTAACAATTTCATCCGTAAGCAAAGTCCATTTCAACTGATTTAAAAATACCGGAAATTCTGCTTCCACTTCTTCTTCTGTTTTTATTTTTTCACCTTGAGTCTTTATCCACTTTTTTAAAAAACTTTCCGGAAAACTGATACTTGTCGTGTCAAGCAGATGATGATAAACCTGGTCATGAATCTGATTGCGGCTTTGGGCATTCCAATGGCCTGCAATTCTTTCTTTTAGTTTTTCTTTGAACTGCTCTTCGGTTTTTACATCTTGTGCTGCAAAAATCTGGTTGAAAAATTCTTCATTCAATTCTTTCTTTTCCAATAAAGCCAATTTGGTAATAGAAATAGTAAAGTATTTCAATTCAGCTTCCGCATCATCTTTATTCAAGCCCAGGTCACTTAAAATCCATTCTCTTTCTGTATCCGCAAATCCAGAATTTAATTGAATGGTAAAACGGTGTTCTGCAGTTTTACCAATTAAATCTTTGCTTACTGCTTCGGCAAAATATTTTACCAATAAAGAGTTGTCTTTTTTAATACCAGCTTCAATCTCGTTTCCTTCTGCATCCGACTCTGTAAAGACCACATTCATGACTACATTGTCTTCCGAAATGGTATCAACATCCGTTAATATGCCATGCTGATTTTGAAGACGGTCAACTTCGGCATTGATCATTTCATCTGTAACAATTACTTTATACTTGGTGAAATGACCTTTGGCAAGATCAGTCATGCTAACAACCGGTTTCATGCCAACCTCAAATGAAAAGCTGTAATCTGAAGGCTCATTCATATTGATATGGTTCAGATCAGTTTCCATTGGTAGTGGTTGAGCAAAGATGTCAAGCTTTTCTTTGTCAAGGTAAGTATTTAATTCACGGTCAACCGAACGTAAAACCTCATCTGTAAAAACAGATGCTCCATACATTTTTTTCACCATGCCAATGGGAACCATACCCTTGCGGAAACCCGGGATATTTGCTTTTTTACTATATTCTTTTAAAGCTTTATCGAAAGCAGGCAGATAATCATTTCTGTCAAGAGAGACGGTGAGTTTTTCGTGTAATAAACCCAGATTTTCTTTAGTTACTGTTGCCATATGCTAGTTGATTAATAATTAATTTACAAGTTGAACAGGGATTGCTGATAATTTATTTCAGGGAGAGTAAGATTCTTCACATCAGCATTGTTAATCATTCCACTGTAAAACGAAAAAAGTGCGGGTGGAGGGACTCGAACCCCCACACCTTACGGCATCAGATCCTAAGTCTGACGTGTCTACCAATTTCACCACACCCGCATGTCAAATTCCCTCAAAGTGCTTTATCAAATATCAATACGGATATATTTAGCCACTTTTCGGGTTGCAAATGTAAGTCTTTTATTATTTTAAAGATTATTTCTAAAAGAAATATTGATTTCTTTTTATAGAATTTAGATTTTTATGAACAAATAAAATAATCTGTAAAGAAGTTTGAAAAGGATGCAATTAAACCATCTTTTAAATTAGAGTAAGCATGCCTGCTTTTTCTTATTTTCGTATTTCATGCAAACCAAATCAATAATACCTAAATATAATTTATCCGATGAGCAGGAGAAAAAACTGATTCTGCGGGAATACAGGGGCCTTTCCCGTTCGTTAAAAAGTAAAATAAAGCCCGGTGACCGAAAAAATATTCGGTTGGCTTTTGAGATGGCGGTAGAAGCACACAAATCGATGCGGAGAAAAAGCGGGGAGCCCTATATTCTGCATCCACTGGCTGTTGCTAAAATATGTGTAGAGGAAATTGGGTTAGGTGTTCGTTCAACTATTTGTTCATTATTGCACGATACAGTTGAAGACACAGATATCAGCATGGAGGATATCTCCAGAGAGTTTGGGATTGAAATTGCAAAAATTGTAGATGGATTAACCAAAATATCCAATGTTATTGATGTGAATGCCTCTAAACAGGCAGATAATTTTCGTAAAATATTATTGACGCTGACAGATGACCCGAGAGTAATACTGATAAAACTGGCTGATCGATTGCACAATATGCGAACCCTTGACAGTATGAAAAGGGAAAAGCAATTGAAAATTGCCTCTGAAACAGTTTATGTATATGCCCCATTAGCTCACCGGATGGGATTATACAATATCAAAACAGAAATGGAAGATCTGGCTATGAAATATATGGAGCCGGATATTTATAAGGAAATAGCGAAACAATTAATAGAAACAAAAAGAGACCGTTCGAGATATATTAACGAATTCATCAAACCGATTAAAGAAAAACTGGAGAAGACGGGATTCGAGTTTGAAATTCATGGACGGCCAAAAAGCATTCATTCCATCTGGACGAAGATGAAAAAGAAAGGAGTGAGTTTCGAAGAAGTGTATGATTTATTTGCTATTCGAATAATCCTGAACGCAAACCAGGATAAGGAAAAAGAAGAATGTTGGAAAGTATATTCCATCATTACGGATGAATATTCTCCATCACCAGAACGTTTGCGTGACTGGTTGAGTAATCCGAAAAATAATGGATACGAAGCGCTGCATACAACGGTAATGGGTCCCCAGGGAAGATGGGTGGAAGTGCAGGTGCGTACAAAACGGATGAATGAAATAGCCGAGAAAGGTTTGGCGGCACACTGGAAATACAAAGAAGGTGCTGCCGATGAAAGCCGCTTTGACCAATGGTTTCATCAAATCAGGGAGATGTTGGGCCAGGACAGTGATTCTGTCGACTTCCTGCATGATTTTAAAACCAGTTTTTTAACCGAAGAAATATATGTCTATACACCCAAAGGGGATGTAAAAATGTTGCCTATAAAGTCAACAGCTCTCGATTTTGCATTTGCTATTCACAGTGCAGTAGGGGTACAATGTATCGGAGCTAAAGTAAATCATAAGCTGGTGCCGATAAGTCATAAATTAAGAAGCGGCGATCAGATAGAAATTATCACATCTACGAAACAAAAGCCATCAGAGGACTGGTTGAATTTTGTCATCACTGCCAAAGCCCGAAACCGGATTAAAGATTCGTTGAAGGATGAAAAAAGGAAAATTGCAGATGACGGGAAGTATACACTTCAACGAAAAGTAGAAGGTATGGGTGCAGCATTTAATCAGTATAATATTGATGAGCTGGTACATTTTTATAAATTGTCATCACCACTTGATTTGTTTTACCAGGTTGCCATAAAAAATATCGATCTAAAAGAGCTTAAGGAATTTAAAACATTAGGAGATAAACTGGAGATACCTAAACCGGTAAAAAAGCACAAGGAAAACGAAAAACATGATGCGGAACATCACTTACCTCATAAAAAAGATGCTGAATTAATCATTTTTGGTGAAAGCAGTGACCGGATTGTTTACAATCTGGCAAATTGCTGTAAACCTATACCAGGTGATGACGTTTTTGGTTTTGTAACAATCGGAAAAGGACTTACAATACATCGTACCAATTGTCCGAATGCGACAAAACTATTGTCCAATTACGGACACCGTGTAGTAAAAACAAAGTGGGCAAAAAATAAAGAGATTTCTTTTATGACCAGCATCAAAATCATTGGACTCGATGATGTGGGTGTAGTAAATAAAATTACAAATCTTATTTCGGGTGATTTAAAAATCAATATTTCTGCACTTACTATTGAAGCAAAAGACGGCCTCTTTGAAGGAAATATAAAAGTATTTGTCAATGATAAAGAAGAACTTGATGAGTTAGTGAAACAAGTAAAAAAATTAAATGGTATACATTCTGTTCAGCGTTATGATGCTGATCCTTCGATAAAACATTAAATAAATTTATACATACATACGTTTATTTATTCATATCTTACTGTCAGTTCTCGATATGCTCAAATACAAAATCTGTTTACTCAACAAAAATTGACTGAAAAATTTAATTCATTAATCCGGTCATCTATAATGATCTCCTGATCGGTATTGTTCTAATACGCTACTCTTATGAAATTGTAAGAAGCAAATTCAATTTGTATTAATCAATTTCCAAAATAGTCTTTTGACCATTCTGTTTTTAGTAGACTTGAATAATTTTTAATAAAAAACGAAGGATATATTTCTTTAACATCTATAAATTATTGATATTTAGAATATTTTTCAATTTTCATTTTAATATACATTTAAACTCAAACAACTTTATGAGAAAGTTAGCTGGTATTTCGGGGTTATTCCTATTAGGAATTTTAGCTCCATTTTTTTTAGTTGCCCAGGCAACTCTTTCCGGTACGGTTAAAGGTAAAGGAGCTTCACTTTCCGGAGCAAGCATCAGTGCCCGACCTTCCGGAAAAGGAACTACTTCAAATGATGAAGGAAATTATTCCTTGAAATTAGTTGCAGGTACTTACAATGTAACCTATTCTTATGCTGGTTTTGTATCTCAAACGGTAAGTGTAACATTGGCAGATGGCGAACAAAAAAAGCAGGATGTTGATCTTTTGGAAGATGTAGCCGGAATGGGCGAAGTGGTTGTAACGGGTTCCCGTTCTTTACCCCGAACATCTGTAAATACGCCATTGCCTATTGATGTTTTGTCGGCTGCTGAATTAAGAACAACTGCACAAACATCATTTGATAAGCAATTGATGTACCGGGTTCCATCATTTAATACGGTTAATACACCGGTGAATGATGCAACTACTTTATTGGATCCTTATGAAATCAGAAATCTCGGGCCTAGCCGTACGTTGGTTTTGATTAATGGTAAACGTAAAAACTTAAGTTCTTTACTTTATGTACAGTTCTCTCCTGGTAGAGGAGAAACAGGTGCCGATCTTTCGGGTATACCGGTAGATGCAATAAAAAGAGTAGAGATTTTAAGAGATGGTGCATCTGCACAATATGGTTCAGATGCCATTGCAGGTGTTATAAACGTAATCTTAAAAGACAGGTATCAATATAGTTCTCTAACACTGAATGGGGGTGTTACTGCAAAGGGTGATGGTGGAAACTACGGTTTGGCTTATAATGGTGGAGCAAATATTGGAGACAATGGATTTGTAAATTATACCATTGATTTCAGTCAGCAGAACAATGCCATTCGTTCAGGAATCATTCACCGCCCAACGGAGAAGGCCATTTTTGGAGGTTCTCCATCCTCTGATGCTGCGATTGATGCTTATTTGAACAAATTTCCGACAGGTAATAATCTAAATGGTACAGGTGAAATTTCTGCTGCCAAGTTTAATGTAAACTTTGGAATACCGGCCGGTGAAACTGGACAATTTTATGGCAATGCGGCTTTTGTTACAAAAAAGGTTATCAGTAATGCAAATTTCAGAACTCCATATTGGAGAACTGACGCAGGACTTTTACATGCCAGAATTCCGGGACAACCCAATTATACTGGTGGAACCAATCCATTGTATGAAGGCTATATTGGTTATATGCCAACCTTTGAAGGCGATTTGATTGACCATAATATGACTTTTGGGTTTAAAAACGTGAGAAATGGTTGGAATCAGGATGTAAGTTTTACGAATGGTTTCAATCAGCAATTATACACGGTAAATAACACGGTGAATCGTTCACTTGGAGCATTGAGTCCAACTTCATTTAAACCCGGTGGATATAGCTTCGCACATATTGTAGGTAACTATGATGTTTCTAAATCACTAACCGATAAATTCAGTTTGGCTTTTGGTGCAGAGGTTAGAAAAGAAACCTATACAATTATAGCAGGGGATACCGCATCATATTCTAATGAAGGAGCTAACTCTTTCCCTGGAATACGGGCAGAAAACGGAAGAACGAATAGCCGTTATAACCTTGGTGCCTACGTTGATGCAACCTATAATATTAATAAAGATTTTTTAATCAATGGAGCTATACGTGCGGAAGATTATAGTGATTTTGGAAGTGCATTTGTTTGGAAATTCTCTACACGTCATAAAATTGCCGGTGACAAAGCAGTGATCAGAGCATCTGCCTCCTCTGGTTTCAGAGCTCCTACATTGCACCAGATTTATGCACAATCAACTCAAGCTTCTTTCGCAGGAGGAACAATTGTTCTTTCCGGATTATTCAATAATAGAAGTAAGCAGGCTTTTGCATTAGGTATTCCATTATTGAAACCTGAAAAATCGGATAACATTGCGTTTGGTTTTGGTTTAACACCAAAAAAAAATCTGAGCATTACCTTAGACTACTATAATATTACGATCCGTGACAGAATAGTTTATAGTTCATCTATTACAACAGGCGACAAGTCTTTAGCAAATCCAACGACAGCTCTTGGAAGAATTTTGAAAGGAAATGCTGTTGGTGCTGGAAACTATGAATTAGAAAGTGTTCAATTCTTTATCAATGGTATTAAAACAAGAACTCAAGGATTGGATATTGTTGCCAATTACAAAAATATCAGCCTAGGTTCAGGCAGACTTGCTGTAAATATTGCCGGTAACTATACCTTTAGTAATGAGATCATCGGATCACCAAACGAACCTGCTGCAATCAAAGCAGCCGGTGCAACAATCTTAAGTTCGCAAATCAGATCGCTTTTAACCGAAAGCCGTCCTTTATATAAATTTGTTTTCGGATTCGATTATAGCCTTAATAAGTTTGGTGTAAGTTTAAACAATACTTTATTTGGACCAACCAAATTCCAGGATCTGGATAATGGTGGTGGAGATATGGAAAATATCAAACAGGTGTTTAAAGCGGCAGTTGTTACCGACCTGAATTTGGGTTACAGCTTTACCGATAAAATTTCATTTAATATAGCCGTGAATAATTTATTCGATATTCTTCCTAAATGGAATTTAGAAGCAATAAATCCGGCTGGACAGGCTGTTTTAAACAATACTGCCAGCAGAGAATTGTTGGAAGGGTTTTTATCTTTCAGTGGACGATATCGAATTTTGGGTTACAATGGTTCTCAATTCAGTCAATTGGGTACATTGTTCCAGAGTTCTTTAGTATTTAAATTTTAATCGTTTTCAAATTTTTAAAAGGGATGTGGTTTATTTCACATCCCTTTTTTTATTGAATTAATGGCGAAAGGTTTTATAATTTTAAAACAATCTTAAAACAAGTATTCGTGATGGCCATGTATGATAATGATAATACGGTAAGAGTTTCATTCGATTTGAACTATATCAGTGAATACTTAATTCAGGCACAATGGGCCGAATTTATAGAACTAAAAAAAGTAATTACAGAAATTGCAATCCGGAATAACAGACCGGTAACCATCCTGGACATTGGAATTGGTAATGCACGGATACCCAAACACCTTGCCGGGATAAAAGAAATCTGGGATCAGGTTGCTTTTTATGATGGTACAGATAATGCGATGGCTTGTGTGAATATTTCAACAAAAGAAATCTCAAAATTAAATATACAGCATAAGGTTGCTGCCCATTTTTTTGACGCCACAAAATTGGATCAATGGAAGAAGAAGCATGACATGATTATTACTACTTGGTTCACCGCCGGAAATTTTTACCCCAATGATTTTCCATTTGATCAGTATAAAGATTCTGCTGAAAAACTGGATCTTTCAATAAATAAAAAATTTACGTCGATATTCAAAAATGCATATGAACTTTTAAACCCGGGTGGCGAAATAGTACTTGGGGCATGTTATATTGATAACGATGCAACAAGGAAAAAACAGGAAGAATCCTATCTAAAAATGGGCATGAATATTATTACCAATCCTCTCGACTCATTTACGGCTACCAAAGAAGGGTTTTGGTCTCAACGATTTACAGAAGGAAAATTATATGACTATTTAAATTTTATTGAACCAACCAAAATAAGTTTTAAAAAATTAGATGGTTATGAGTATGCCATGCAGGTGCGCATAAAGAAATAAGTTTGAATAATTTAGTATATAGACTCACATAATTTAAGAAGAATGTTGATAAAATAGTTGCCGGAAGAAAATTAAACAATCTATTAATTAGCTGCATAGCCTATTTTTGACATTCAATTACCTATACAATATATTTTATGGTTGATGTTATACTTGGTCTTCAATGGGGCGACGAAGGAAAAGGAAAGATTGTTGATTTATTTGCCAATGAATATGATGTAGTAGCCCGTTTTCAGGGAGGACCAAATGCAGGGCATACATTGTATGTAGGCGACAAAAAAGTGGTATTGCACCAGATTCCATCCGGAATTTTTCATGAGGGAAAGATTAATTTGATAGGAAATGGTGTTGTATTAGATCCGATTACATTAAAAAAAGAATGTGATGTGGTTTCATCATTCGGTATCGATTTGAAAAAAAATCTGTTCATCGCCGAAAGAACGCATTTAATATTGCCAACTCACCGGGCTCTGGATAAAGCATCAGAATTAGCCAAAGGAATTGAAAAGATTGGTTCTACTTTAAAAGGTATCGGGCCAACTTACATGGATAAGACCGGGAGAAACGGCTTGCGGGTTGGCGATTTGTTCGATAAGAATTTCATGGTGCAGTATGAAAAGCTCAAATTGAAGCATCAATTTTTATTGGATGCGCTTTCATTTGATGAAGATATATCAGCATCAGAAAAAGAGTTTTTTGAAGCGGTAGACTATTTAAAAACACTGAATATTGTAAATGGCGAATATTTTATTAACCGTCATATAAAAGCAGGAAAAAAAGTTTTGGCAGAAGGAGCCCAAGGGTCCATGCTGGATATTGATTTCGGAACCTTCCCATTTGTCACTTCTTCTAATACTATTTCTGCAGGTGTTTGTTCTGGTTTGGGTATCGCACCTCAATATATTAAAGAGGTTATTGGAATTACAAAAGCCTATTGCACCCGTGTAGGTAGTGGCCCATTTCCAACTGAATTGGAAGATGAAACAGGTGAATTGCTTAGAAAAACCGGGAGTGAATTTGGTGCTACAACTGGCCGGCCACGAAGATGTGGTTGGATTGACCTGGTCGCTTTGAATTATGCATGTATGATTAACGGCGTTACTCAAATTGTTATGACAAAGGCAGACATCCTGGATGCATTTGAGGAATTAAATGTTTGTACTTCTTATATGGTAGATGGAAAAGAAACGAGTGAAATGCCTTTTGAGATATCGAAATCATTCATAGAGCCCAAGTACCAAATGTTTAAAGGATGGAATAGCGATTGCACCGTTTTGAAGACCGGTGATGAATTGCCTGAAAACATGCAGAATTATGTAAAATTTATCAACAGCTATCTGAATGTAGACGTAAAGTATATCTCAAATGGACCAGGCAGGGAACAGGTGATAAATTTATTTTAATTATTTTAAAAAAAAAGCCTGAAAAAATTTGGCAAGTCTTAATCTTCTTCTAAATTTTACACAAATAATCTTATCTACACCATTAAAGTAAAATCTGATATGGAACTAATCACAACGGAGGAGACATTTACTATCGAAGAAGTAATTTCATCAATTACAAATCCGGGGTTGAAAGCGGATAGTATTGATAAAGAAAATGGGTTTTCTTTATTTAACAAAAAAACCATTACGGCAATTAAGAAAAAAAAATCGGAAGAAGAAGAGGAGGATGATGACGATGAGGAAGATGATGTGGACGATAAGAAAGATGATTGGGATGCGGTAGAAGAAGAAGACAATTGGGATCCTGATTTTGATGAATTCGACACACCTAAATCAAAAATAAAAAAAATAGGTAAAAAGAAAGAGGATGATGTGGAAGAAGAATTTAATTTTGAAGATGATTTAAAAGAAGAGGATGATCTTTTTGCTGACGATGAAGAAGAAGATGACTATTAATGCAATTATAAATTCATTTTGAATCATTTATTAAGTACTGTTGGTACATTTCCCATTGATGATTTTGAAATGGTAAAAATAAAAATGTTGAACTGGGCAAACCGGTTCAACATTTTTTGTATGCTGGATAATCAACATTATTCCATGCTGCCACATTCTCAGGAATGTTTGCTAGCAGCTGGTTCATCAGATATTTATGAGCCAATAAAAGGGAAAGCATTCGAACAGCTGCAGGATTGGCTTGATCAAAAGAAAGGCTGGGTTTTTGGGCATCTTGGGTATGATTTGAAAAATGAAATTGAATTGCTCAGTTCTAAAAATCCCGATGCCATATTTTTTCCAGACATGATTTTTTTTCGGCCCAAAATAGTTGTGCAGCTCCATGATAACGAAATTATCATTGAAAGCAGTTTGGATCCCGAATTGATTTACAAAGAAATTCTATCCGAAGATTATGAAATCCTGTATGAGAAAAAGGATATTGAAATAAAGTCGAGAATCGAAAAAGAAGAATATGTATCAATCATTAATAAACTGAAAGAGCATATTCAAAGAGGCGATTGTTACGAAATAAATTTTTGTATGGAGTTTTATGCACAAAGAGCTTCTATTGATCCGGTTCATGTGTATCAAAAACTGAGTCAGCATTCTCCTAATCCTTTTTCAGCATTTTATAAGCTGGATGATAAAATGCTGATATGTGCAAGCCCGGAACGGTATCTTAAAAAAGAAGGAAGCAAAATTTTATCACAACCCATAAAAGGAACTTCTGTAAGACATATTAATAATGAAGAAGCAGATCGGAAAAACAAAACATTACTTCAACAAAGCGCAAAAGAAAAGGCCGAAAACGTAATGATCGTTGACCTGGTAAGAAATGATCTATCAAAAATTTGTGAAGAAGGAACCGTACAGGTAGATGAACTATTTGGAGTTTATTCTTTTCCGCAGGTGCATCAAATGATTTCTACAATTAGCGGGCAATTGAAAAAAAACATTTCTTTTTCAGAAATTATCAGGGCCACATTCCCGATGGGGTCGATGACCGGGGCACCCAAAAAAAGAGTCATGGAGTTGATTGAAAAATATGAAAAAACCAAACGGGGCATATTTTCAGGAGCCGTAGGATACATTAATCCGGAGGGAGACTTTGATTTCAATGTTGTAATCCGGAGTATCATGTATAATCAATCAGAAGAATATCTGTCTTATCAAGCCGGTTCTGGTATTACCTTTCAATGCAATGCAGAAGATGAATGGGAGGAGTGTCTGTCAAAAGTATCTGCAATAAAAAAGCTGTTGACTGAATAATCAACAGCTTTTAAATAGAAATATAGTCAACTACTTCGTGTATATTTTTTTTGATTCAGGAAAAACAGGCATCTCACTTGCCGTACTGAAAATTAACTGGATCGATTCGTTTAAAATATGGAATTTATTGGCTTTAAAAAGCTCCATTTTGTCGTTTGTTAAACTCAGGTCATACGTTCCGCTATTGGCAATGTTTTTATCAAAATCAGGATTCAGTTTATTGAACTCAATCAGGTTCATCAAAATATATTTTGTAATAACCGTTGAATGGTATTTACCGCTGATTGCCTGTTTAACCAGGTTTTCAGAAAGGCTGTTTACTAAATCCAATTTCACCGGGATGGCAGATCCGTTTAAAACATAATCTCTGGTTTCGTCTTTTGTCAGCGTCACAATACTTCCCTGGCCTTCCATATAATAATGTGTAGCGATGAATTTTTTTACGTGGTTTCTGCTTTCTGTTGGTAAATGATATTGCAATTTCCAGAAATCAGTTGATCCACTTCTTCTAATAGCATTGTTTACATTTCCGGGTCCGCAATTATAAGCAGCTACAACTAATAGCCAATCATGATAAATGCCAAATAACTCGGTAAGATAGGATGCAGCTGCATGTGTGCTTTTATAGTAATTTGTTCTCTCATCTACCTGTTTTCCAACTTTCAAACCCATATTACGGGCAGTGGCTGGCATAAACTGCCAAGGTCCTTTTGCTCCGGCCCAGGAAACAGCATTTGATTTCAAATGAGATTCTATAACGGCAAGATATTTCAACTCTTTCGGTATACCATGTTGAGAAAGAATGACATCCATCATTTCAAAATATGGCTTTGCCCAGTCTTTCATTTTTTCTAAAAGACTACTATTCTTTTGAATGTAAGCTTCAACAAAAGATGCAGAATTTTGATTGAGACGTACAGAATTCCCGTACGCAGCAGAAGAATTAGTAAACATATTCTTAAATGATTTTTTAGGATCATTCAAAATATCATCCGTAGATTCAGCCGTCTTTGAAATTAGTGTATTGTTGGATAATGAATCAGAAAGTTCAGTCTTTTTCAATTCTTGCCGAGGATTTTGCTGGACTTCAGCAGCCTGTACAAAGGAAAAGAAAATGCCACAAAGGCTCAACAATAATAGTTTTTTTACCATAACCAGTTTTTAATGAACACAATTGCAATCAGCTAAACGAAAATTTAATCAATCGCTTTCCCATCTACAACTACTAATTGTTGCATCGTTTGATGCGCAAATCGGAGCAAAGCTAGCTCATTAAACCGATTTGACATAATTTGAAGGCCAAAGGGCATGCCGTTTGAGTGCTTATAAAGTGGAATAGAAATGGCAGGAATTCCAACAAGATTTGCCATAACGGTGTAAATGTCTGCCAGATACATCGAAACCGGGTCTTCTGTTTTTTCAGCAATTTTAAAAGCTGTTGTAGGGGAGTTGGGCATTAAAATAAAATCGAAGTCATTGAAAATCAAGGCTATTTTATCGAAAATCAATTTTCGTATCTGTTGTGCTTTGGTAAAATAAGCATCATAATATCCGGTACTTAATACAAAAGTTCCAAGCATAATGCGTCGTTTAACTTCTTTACCAAATCCTTCCGATCGGGTGTTTTTATAAAAATCTGTTAAATCAAGATGGTCAGATGCTGACCTATAACCATATTTCACCCCATCAAAACGGGAAAGATTAGAAGAAGCTTCGGCTGTAATAAGTACATAATAGGTTGACACAAGGTAATCCATTAGTTCAAACTCAACAGGTTGTACAAAATGGCCCTCAGCCTTTAACTTATCAATACTATGTAAAATTTGGTCTCTTATTTCAGAATCAAGGCTTTTGTGGAACAAAGCATCTTCAAAATAAGTAAACCGGTACTTCTGTTTTTTATCAGTATCTAGTTTAGAACTGTATATCTCCGGCTCTTTTTGGGCTGCAGTACTATCATATTCATCTGGTCCGGAAATTACTTCAAGAATCAAGGAAACATCCGGAATATTCGTAGCAAGTATTCCTATTTGATCAAAGGAAGAGGCATAAGCAATCAATCCATATCTTGAAATTAGACCATAAGTAGGTTTAAAACCTACAATGCCACAAAAGTCTGCAGGTTGACGTACCGAACCTCCTGTATCACTTCCTAAAGCTACCATGCATAGGCCTGCCTGAACAGCAACGGCTGATCCACCCGAAGAACCTCCAGGAACTCTGGTTTCATCCAAAGAATTTAATACTTTACCGTAAGATGAATTTTCATTAGTTGAACCCATTGCAAACTCATCGCAATTTAAGTTGCCAATAATAATGGCTCCTTCTGTAAGTAATCTTTCAACAGCAGTGGAAGAAAACAGGGAAGTAAATCCTCTTAATATTTTGGAAGCGGCTGATACCTGGTGATCTTTATAGCAAATAACATCTTTGATCCCAATAACTACACCATGTAGTTTGCCTATGGGATTACCTTGTTTTTGAATGAGATCTAGTTGAGCTGCCCTTTCTAACGCTTCTTGTTCATATACTTCTACAAATGCGTTCAGGTGTTTTTTTTCTTCAATTTTTTGCAGGTAAAATTGAACGGTCTGCACACAGTTAACCGTTCCTTTCATCAGCTTATCATGGTAATCATGAATGATTGAAGGTTCAAACAAGAGTTAATTTTTTTGGATTTTGCAGAAAAAGGAAAACCTTATCCTTGAGATGATTCTGAGTTACGTTCTTTTTCATTCGCACTATCTTCAATCTCTTTCTTCACATTGTTCTTAGCATCATTAAATTCTCGGATTCCTTTTCCAAGTCCTCTCATCAATTCCGGAATTTTTTTACCACCAAATAACAGCAGTACAATTACCAATATCAGTATAATTTCCTGAGGTCCCAAATTCATAACAAATAGTTTACGATAATATTAAAAAACAAAGGTAGGGCAATTTACATGTAATTAAGGCAGGCCAAATAATCTTTCGAATAACAATAAAAAAAGGAAACCATTGGTTTCCTTTTTTTATTTGAGTAAAAATCAAAATTATTTTGTAGAAGCAACATGTGCTCTTCTTTTTTCTTTAATTCTTGCACTTTTACCACTACGCTCACGTTGGTAGTACAATTTTGCACGACGTACACGTCCTGCTTTATTAACCACAATAGAGTCGATATGTGGAGATAGCAAAGGGAAAAGTCTTTCTACACCGATACTATCAGAAATTTTACGTACTGTAAAAGTAACGGTACTTCCGGATCCCTGAAGTTTGATTACATCACCCTTGAATGACTGTATTCTTTCTTTAGCTCCTTCAACAATTTTGTAGTTCACTGTAATGTTATCTCCAGCTTTAAACTTCGGATGTTTATTCTTTATGGATAACTGTTCGTGGACAAAATCTATAGCGTTCATGTCTTAAAATTTAAGGACGGCAAAGGTAATAGAAAAATTCTTAATTACGTTTGTCGATTGATATTTTTTTAAAATTCATATTAAATTCCTTCTTTAAATAGAAGAAAATCTTTTTATCGGGCAACGTTAACAGCTCTTTTTTCCCGTATTACGGTCACTTTTATTTGTCCGGGGAAAGTCATTTCATTTTGAATTTTCTGCGCAATTTCAAAAGAAAGAGTTTCAGACTCAGCATCCGTTACTTTATCAGCTTCTACAATGACTCTCAATTCCCTTCCGGCCTGAATAGCATATGCTTTCTCAACTCCATTATATGATTGAGCCAGATTTTCAAGATCCTTGATACGTTGAAGATATTGTTGCATGATCTCTCTACGGGCTCCAGGACGGGCACCACTGATTGCATCACATGCCTGGATAATAGGGGAAATTACATATTGCATTTCCATTTCATCGTGATGCGCACCAATGGCATTTACAACAGCCGGATTTTCACCATATTTCTCAGCCAATTTAGCTCCTAACAAGGCATGGCTTAATTCAGTCTCGTCATCTGGTACTTTACCTATATCATGCAGTAAACCGGCTCTTTTTGCCAATTTTACATTTAATCCAAGTTCTGCTGCCATAATTCCACAAAGGTTGGCTACCTCGCGGCTATGCATTAATAAATTCTGTCCATAAGAAGATCGGAATCGCATTTTTCCTACAAGCCTAACAAGTTCTTTATGTAAACCATGAACACCTAATTCAATAACGGTTCTTTCTCCAATTTCCATAATCTGGTCTTCCAGCTGTCGGCGGGTTTTTTCTACAACTTCTTCAATACGAGCCGGATGAATTCGTCCATCGGTGACTAATTTTTGTAAACTTAAACGGGCAATTTCTCTTCTTAACGGATCATAAGATGATAAAATGATGGCTTCCGGGGTATCATCAACTATTAAATCTACACCGGTTGCTGCTTCAATAGCACGAATATTTCTACCTTCCCGCCCAATTATTTGTCCTTTAATTTCATCACTTTCCAGGTGGAATACGGTAATTGTGTTTTCGATGGCTTGCTCGGCTCCTGTACGTTGAATCGTTTGAATGATAATTTTACGGGCTTCTTTATTGGCATTTAGCTTTGCCTCTTCAATGATTTCTTTTTGTATAGCAATTGCCTGTGATTCCGCTTCGTGTTTCAAGCTTTCAATTAACTGGTCTTTTGCTTCATCAGCCGTTAAGCCGGCAATTTTTTCCAGTCTGCGAATATGTTCTTCCTGGTGTTTCTCCAGTTCGGTTCTTTTTATATTAACCAGGTCAATTTGTTTATTCAGGTTGGTTTTTATGGTTTCATTTTCTTTAACCTGTTTTTCAACCTGTTCCGTTTTCTGATTAATAGTCAATTCTTTCTGACGGGCACGATTTTCCAGGTCGCTAAGTTTACGATTCCGCTCATTAAGTTCACGGTCATTGTCCGACTTTAACTGAACAAAATGTTCTTTTGCTTCAAGGAGTTTTTCTTTTTTTAACGACTCAGCTGATGATTTGGCTTCTACCAAAATAAATTTCGATCTTTCTTCAGCATCTTCAATTTGTCGTTTCGTGTTTTTGGAAAAAATTAGTTTACCCGCTACAATTCCTATGAGAGAGGCAGATAATCCTATTATGATGAATAAAATATTTTGATCCATGAAGTTTCATTTTAAGTTGAACCATAGTTTTATGGTATTTCGTTTGTTTCAAACTTTGCACTTTTCAGTACTAAAGTAGCGAAGATACAAAACAGCGCTATTTGTTATGACAAAATCATTTTAAGACTGTTTTTTAATAAATTACTGGTATTAGCAAATAATTAAAATTCTTGAAAAAGAGTGCTTCAACCATTGTTTTGTAAGTGTTTATCAAGTAGTTTTTCTAAGGATAATAACTTGTCAGTGAGGTTTTCTTTCTCCACTTCTAAAGACATATTTGCATTTTGTTCGGTTGCAAACCATACTAAAACCATAGCGATATAGTCCTGAATATCTTTACCGGCAAACTGGGACCTGAATTCTAGGATTTTTTCATTGATGACTTTGATCGTTTTTCTTACTACCTCTTCATCCTTCGGTTGAATTTTGATTCGGTAAGATCTGTCACCTATCACAATATTGATTGGAATTAAATTATCCATAAATAGTATAAAAAGTCAAATGTATTTATTATTTTGTAACTAGTTAGGACAGTTTTTAAAACTGAACCTGATAAAATTCAAACCCTATTAAAAAAACCTATTATGACTACTTTCGCAAAAGTTAAATCCGCTGTCTTTATTGACACGGTTTATTTAGAATTTCCTGAAAATAAAGCATCCTATTTCAAAGCTATTCTTAAAGATGATACAGGTTGTATTTGTAAAGTGCTTGAAACGATGTTAACGCTCAATCATCAAAAATTTTCCTGGGGAGGATTAAATGATCTGCCCTATGGAGTGTACACAATGGAACTTTACAATGCGGGCAATGAGATGCAATTAAATATGATTAAAAGAGTTTGATTTTACCTGCTTAATAAAGCAATACATTGATCTATATCCCGAAGATATACGTTAATCTTTTTTTCAAATTCCTTTTTGTCTTTTTCATTCATTTCGCCTGAACTTAGTTTCAATATTTGTAATTTTTGATGTAGCTCTTCTACAAGTTTTGTTTGTATTTGTTCCTTTATTTGCTGATTTTCCAAGCCTTCTTTTAATTGGTTATTCTCTTTTTGCAATACAGATAGTTGCTTTACTAAAAGCTGCATTTTTTCCTGTACCCGAAGAAATTGTTGTTCGATTCCTGTCATGAGATAAATTTATTTCCGAATTTCAGCATTCAGTTCTTTTTCCAGCGAAACCATAATCGTATTCATCCATCCATCAATTTCTACATCTGTCAATGTTTTTTCGGTATCCTGAAAAGTAAAGTTTACTGCCATTGATTTTTTATCTTTTCCAAGTTTTTCACTTTCGAAGATATCAAAGAGACTAAGATTCTGCAATTTGTTCAGCTTGTTTTTATAGACGGCTTTTTCAATTTTATCAAATGACAGATCTTTTGAAACAACGATTGCCAGGTCTCTTTGTACAACCGGGAATTTTGGAATTTCGCTGAAAATTATTTTATTGTCTTTGCTCAAATCAAAAATGGAGTCGAGGTTCAGACTGGCAAATAAAACCGGTTGTTTAATGTCAAACATTGAAGTCTTTTTCGAACTGACAATACCAATTTGCCCAACCTCTTTGCCATTTACCTTGCAGGAAAGACCCGTTTCAAATTTTTCATTACTGAAATATTCAAAGTTGGCTGTTAACCCATAAAGTGTAAGAATATTATTTACAAAACCTTTCAATAAATAGATATCCTGTATGCTTTCTTTTGTTCGCCAACCTGCTTCAGGAGCTGCCCCGGTGAGGTATAAGCTAATTAAACTATTTTCTGTATAAGTTGTGTTGTCAACTCTTTCGTAGGTACTGCCAAATTCAAAAAGTCGGCAATTATTATTTTTGCGATTTATATTATACGATAAAACTTCCAACCCTGTTTCAATCATCGATGGTCGAAGTATATTCAATTCGATACTCAGATTATTTAAAAGGCTCACAGATTTTTTTAATTCTTCTTCGGAATAATAAGCCGAATTTGTAATTGAATTGGTGACAATTTCATTAAACCCTGATCCTACAAGGTAGTTTGCCAGTTTTTCTTTTAATGCGTTTTGTTTTGCATTGATTTCTGGCGATGGGGTAATATGAATACTTTCCGGGATCTCGATATTATCGAGTCCGTCAATTCGTAAGATTTCTTCAACAATATCTGCCGGCAAACTGATATCTGGCTTGTGATATGGAACTAAAACCATTATTTCATCCTG